>NZ_DFRG01000056.1:4271-10243 GCF_002378135.1 Thioclava sp. UBA3469 | reverse complement strand
GCTGGCGGGCGTCGCCTCGGGCGCGTTCTCAGGTCTGGCCGCGATGCCCGGGCCGCCGGCTGTGGTCTATTATCTCGGCGCAGGCACGCCGCCTGCGCAGACCCGAGCCTCGTTGCTGCTGTTCTTCTTCGTGGCTTCGGTGATCGCGGTGCCGGGGCTGTGGCTCGCAGGTGCGATTGACGGGGAGGTGCTCTGGCTGACCGCGATTTCCGTCCCGCCGATGGCGCTGGGCACCTGGGCGGGCACGGCGGCTTTCGCGCGGCTCGATCATGCGCAATACCGCAAGATCGCGATCGCGGTGATGGCGATCTCGGCGGTGCTGGCAGGGTGGCGGGGCCTCTCGGTCTATCTGTGATCGGCCCCGCGCCGGTCTCGCATCTGAGCCTTAGTCGCGGTGGATCTGGAACGGCGCCCAGCTCTGGCTCACCGGCATGATCTCGATCGAGTTGATGTTCACATGCGCGGGCAGGGCGGCGACCCAGTAGATGCTCTCGGCGATATCTTCGGGCTGCAGCGGATCGGCCCCGGCATAGAGCTTGTCATAGGCCGCCTTGTCGCCACCGGTGCGCACCAGCGTGAATTCGCTCTCCGACAGGCCCGGCTCGATAGAGGTTACGCGCACGCCGGTGCCCGACAGGTCCGAGCGCAGCCCGAGCGAGAACTGCTGCACGAAGGCTTTCGTCCCGCCATAGACATTGCCGCCCGGATAGGGCCAGTTCGCCGCGATAGAGGCGAGGTTCACGATCAACCCCCGGCGCGCAATCAGCCGATCCAGCGTGAGCCGCGTCATCACCGCGAGCCCGGTGATGTTGGTGTCGATCATCGCGCGCCAGTCATCCAGATCGCAGTCCTGCGCAGGCGCTGTGCCGCGCGCGAGGCCCGCATTGTTGATCAGCGCGTCGATCTGCGCGAAGCCTTCGGGCAGGCTGTCGAGCGCCGCACGTGTCGCCGCCTCGTCGCGGATGTCGAAGCAGAGGGGATGCGCGACCTCCGGTCCGCCGAGCGCGTCGACCAGCGCGTCGAGCCGTTCCTGACGGCGCCCGGTCACGATGACCTTCCAGCCCTCATGGGCGAAACGGCGGGCGATGGCGTCGCCGAACCCTGCGGTGGCTCCGGTGATGAGAGCGGTTTTGGTCATGAAGGGGCCTTCCTGTCTTGCTGCCTGTCGGGCCGCGCATCTCGGCGCGGCGGTCGCGGCCAGTCTGTCTTCGTGGTCTGCCGGTGCGACAGGGCCAGTCGGGGATTTCCCATGGGGCCAGTCCTGCGCGCCCGCGCACCGCTTGCCGCGGCACGATAGGGGCAGGGGGGCGGAACTGCAATTTCACGGGCGCGTGATTGCGACTATATGATCCGCGTGGTGCGGTCGGTTCTCGGGCTGCGGGGGCGCCCAACGGATCGAAGCGCGTTGAGTCTTTGTGCTATCCTGACGTTCGGGACGGCGCGCAATTGGCGTCTCGCGGATCGGATATGGAAAGGTAGCAAACTCGCATGGCTCTTTGGGTTCTGGCCATCGTCGCCATCGGTCTTTTCGGCCTTTTCGCAAGGCGGCGTCTCGACCTGCGGGCAGACCGGGCCGAGATGGCGCGCCTGAGTGCGTTTCAGCCCACCGATCCGCCGCGCTTCTCTGCCGATATCGTCGCCGATCTTCCCGAGCCCGCGCGCCGGTTTTTCACCTTCGCCATCGCGGAGGGGACGCCGCTCTACACCGTCGCCCGGCTGGAGATGCAGGGGCAGTTCGGCATGGGTGACAAATCCGCCCCCGGTTACATGCCGATGCGCGCCACGCAGGTCCTCGCCGCGCCGCATGGCTTCGTCTGGGCGATGTCGGGTGGGACAGGCGGGATGCGTCTCAGCGGCTCCGACAGCGCGAAATGGACCCGGTTCTGGATCGCTGGGCTCGCTCCCGTGGCCCGGTTCGGCGGCAGCGCGGATCACAAACGCTCCGCCTTCGGGCGCTACGTGGCCGAGGCGGTGTTCTGGACGCCCGCCGCAGTGCTGCCGGGCCCGAATGTGACCTGGGAGCCGGTCTCCACGAACATCGCCCGGATGACGATGCGCCATGACGGGCTGGAGCAGGCGGTCGATCTCACCGTCGCCGAGGATGGCCGCCCCGAGCAGGTCCGCTTCCAGCGCTGGAGCAATGCGAACCCGCAAAAGCACCACCAGCTTCAGCCCTTCGGCGGCTATCTTTCGGAGTTTCGCGAGGTCGAGGGCTTCCGGCTGCCGACCCATGTGGAGGCGGGGAACAACTTCGAGAGTGAGGCCTATTTCCCGTTTTACATCGCCGATGTCACCGACATCCGCTTTCCCAGGTGACGGCGCCTACCCGTGCCTCATAACCGCGCTTCACCGGGGATCACTTCGGTCACGGCGCCTTCGCGCGTGAACATCATGTCGCGCTTCCACCAGACGACGATCGCGGCGACGCCCACCAGAATCCACGTGTCCCAAGGCTGCGCATCCGGCCAGAACGGGTTGATGAGCTGCCAGTGAAACAGCATCGGAAACAGAAGGCTGCCCCGCGCCGCGTTGAAGATCGGCGTGACCAGAACCGCGAGGGTGATGTTGCCGATGAAGAAGGGCAGGAAGCTCCATTGCGCGAAGACCACCCCGGCGAGGTAGAAGGCGGGCAGGTGCCAGACGCCCCAGATCGCGCCGATCAGCACGCCCGCCCAGAACGGTGCGATATGGCGCTGCAACAGCGGTTGCGCGACGCCGCGCCAGCCGAATTCCTCGATGGGACCGAGAATCAGCATCATGAACATCACGCTGACCATCGCGCCCCCGCCCTCGGGCGGTATCGGTGCGATGAGGGGGCCGCCCTTGATCGTTGAGCCCCCCATGAAGACGAGCGGGATCACGAACAGGATGAAGCCCCACCACGGCGCGGGACAGCGCCAGATCAGAAGCCGCGACAGGAACCGGCGCAAGCCGCCTAGTCCCGCGGAGGTCACAACCACCGTGAAAGCCGCGATGGCCGGGGCCCAGGTGGCCAGAAAGAAGAGCGGATGCGCGCCGCTGATCTGGCCGAACCGCGCGGCCATGGCGTCAGGCCAGAAGATGTAGCTGCCGATCACGCCCCACGTGATCGCAAAGGTCAGTGCGAGAAAGGCGAGCAGGGCGAGCGCCGTGGATGCCGGGGTCGGGTGTTCGCGAGCGACAGACATTGGGTTGGCCTTGGAGCGTGACGTCAGGAAACGCGTTACCGTCGCCGTTTTCCGCGCGGGTTTCCTTGTTCTGGGTCAAGCGGATCGAGCCTCGAACGCCCACGACAGGCTAAGGGGCCATGAAGCGTCGCCGCGCCTCCACCGCGATGTTGTAGCGCTGTTCCAGATCGGCGATCAGCGCCATCGCGACGTGTTTGGCATCCTCTCCCTCCGCCTCCCGGTAGCTCTCTTTGGCGGCCTCCAGCAGCTTCTTGAGCTTGAACTCCTCGGGCAGCGCCCCGGCTTCGGCCATGATGCGCGACGCCACCGCCGTTGCCATATCGGTGAACGCCTCGCCCGAGCGATCCGGGAGCGGTTTGCCCTCGCCCGAGAGACCGCTCAGCTGGCCCTCCGCGAGGGCCTTCTGGATTTGCCGCTCGACGAGGCGGTTCAAGGATTGGGTCATGCGACGGTCCTGCCTGTTCCGGCGCCGCAGGAGGCGCGGCACTGCCGCGAGCATAGCGCGCTTAGAGCGATGCGAACACTCAGAGTTCTGTGCGAAACTTGTGAAAGACGGCGCGCGGGTTCAGGCCGGTCGCGCGAATTGCGGCAGAACCCAAAGCCCATCCGAGGTCGCCGCGCCCACCTGCAACTCGCATCCATAGGTGCGACTGAGGACCGGCCCGCGCATCACCGCCTCGGGCGGCCCATGCGCCTCGATCCGGCCTTCGCGCATCAGCACCATCTCGTCGGCCAGCTGCGCCGAGAGGTTGAGGTCATGCATCACCGCGACCACGCCACCACCCGCATCGGCGAAGCGCCGCAGGATCGCCATCACCTCCAGCTGATGCGCGATATCGAGGCTCGCGACCGGTTCGTCGACCAGAAGCCAGCGCGGCCCCGCGTGACTGACCGGTTGCCAGACCTGCGCCCGCACCCGCGCCAGATGCGCGCGGGCCTGCTGGCCGCCTGACAGCGACTGGATCGGGCGATGGGCCAGATCGCTCAACCCGACCTCGGCCAAAGCGGCGGCCACGATTTCGGGGTGATCGGCCTCGATCCCGGCATGCAGCCCCATCCCCACGACCTCGACCACGGTGAAGGGAAAGGCGACGCTGTTCGATTGCTCCAGCACGGCGCGCAGCGCGGCCAGCCGCCAGGCGGGCGTCTTCGCGATCTCATGACCTTGCAGCGTGATCCGCCCGCGATAGGGCAGCGCCCCCGAGGCCGCTTGCACCAGCGTGGATTTGCCCGAGCCGTTCGGGCCGAGGATCACCGTCACCGCGCCCGGTTGGGCGGTCAGCGAGAGGCCGTGCAACACGCCGCTACGCCCCCGCGCGACATGCAGATCGGAAATCTCCAGCATGTTCAGACCCCTCCCAATCCCTGACGGCGGATCAGGATCCACAGGAAGACCGGCGCGCCCAGAATGGCGGTGACGATCCCGATTGGCAGTTCCGCGGGCGCGACCACCAGCCGCGCGATCAGATCGGCGAGCACCAGAAGCGCCGCGCCGAGGAGGGCCGCATCCACCAGCAGCGTCTTGTGATCCGGCCCGCCCGCGATGCGCAGCAGATGCGGCACCACGATGCCCACGAAACCGATCCCCCCCGCCATCGCGACCGCAGCCCCCGCCAGCGCCGCGACGCCGATCACCGCGCGATGCTTGAGCCGCTCGATATCGTGGCCCATATGCGCCGCCGTCGCCTCGCCCAGTGCCAGCGCGTTCAGCCCGCGCGCAAGCCGCGGGGTCAGGATCAGCGCGGGCCCGATCAGCAGCCCGCCGACCAGCAGCTTCATATCGCTCGCGCCTGCCAGCGAGCCCATGCCCCAGAAGGTCAGGTCGCGCAGCTGCGTGTCATCGGCGAGATAGGTTAGGATACCGGTCAGCGCGCCCGCCAGCGCGGCCAGCGCGATCCCGGCCAGAAGCAGCGTCGCGATGGAAACCTGACCGCCCCGGCTGGCAACCCGATAGAGCAGCAGCGTGGCCGTCCACGCCCCGCCGAAGGCCGCGACGGGCACCAGCCATGTGCCGAAAAATGCGGCGATGGCGGCGGGGAGGAAGCCGCTCAGCACGATCATCGCGACGGCGCCGAGGCCCGCGCCTGCGCCGACGCCGATGATGCCGGGATCGGCGAGCGGGTTGCGAAACAGCCCCTGCATCACCGCGCCCGCCACCGCGAGCGCCGCCCCGACCATCAACCCCATGATCAGCCGTGGCAGCCTGATGTCGAGCAGTACGACGCGGTCGCGGGTCGAGATTTCTTCGCCGGTCAGCCATTGGCCCAGAACCTGCGGCAGCGAGACCCCCGCCGCCCCGGTCCCGAGCGACAGCGCCGCCGCGATCACCAGCAGCGCGATCAGCCCGAGCCGCAGCGGCGCGCAGGGTCGGCGCGCGGCGTCGGGCAGGGCGAGGGAGGTCATCGCCATCGCCTCAGCCCTCCGCCTCGGGATAAAGCGCTGCATGCAGAGCTTGCGCGGCCTGCGGCGTGCGCGGCCCGAAGCCCAGAAGCAGCATCCCGTCCATCGCGACCAGCGCGCCGCCCCGGGCCGCGCGGGTCTGCCCCAGCGCAGGATGGGCGAGGATGTCGCGCTCGGTCACCGCCATTTCGCCCTCGCGATCCATCGTCAGGATCACGTCCGGATCGGCGGCAAGGATCGCCTCGTCGGTGACGGGTTTGTATCCGGCGAACCCTGTCGCGGCATTCACCCCGCCCGCAAGCTCGATGATCGCCTCGGCCGAGGAGCCTTCGCCGCCTGCCATCACGCGGCCGTTCTGCAAAGACAGCACGAAGAGCAGCCGCTTCGGCGTGGCGACAGCGCCCG
>NZ_DFRG01000056.1:0-3961 GCF_002378135.1 Thioclava sp. UBA3469 | reverse complement strand
GTCGGCGTGGCGACAGCGCCCGCCGATTTGCGCACGGCGTCCATCTCAGCGTCGAAACTGGCGGTGAGCCGTTCGGCTGCCTCTTCGCGATCAAGCGCGGCGCCGACCACCGCGATCTTCTCGCGCACGCCTTGCACGCTCGGATCGCCCGGCAGCGCGACGAAATCGACGCCCGCCGCCTTCAGCGTCTCGACCGCTTCGGGCGGGCCTGCCGTGGCTTCGGCGAGGATCAGGTCGGGATCGAGCGCCAGCACGCCCTCGGCCGAGAGCGCGCGGACATAGCCCACATCGGGCAGCTCGGTGATGCGCTCGGGATATTGCGAGGTGGTGTCGCGCGCGACGAGTCGATCCTCCGCGCCAAGGGCCACGACGATCTCGGTCACGGCCCCGCCGAGCGAGATCACGCGGGCGGGCTCGGCCAGTGCGGGGCCGGCGGTGAGAAGGGCTGCGATCAGGGCAAGGCGCTTCATGCCTGACCCTCCAGACACGGCAATGCGCGGATCGTCGCGTTGAACGCCTCGACGCCGCCATCCTTGCGCGAGGCGAAGATCTGCGTGATCAGCGCGCCGTGCTTGTCGAAGGCTTCGAGACTGAGCGCGGGGCCGTTCTTCGTCGGCTTGTCGACCAGCCAGACCTCGGCGATGTGGTCGCTGCGCAGATGCAGGTTGAAGCGCGGGTCGAGCACGTTGATCCACGGGCCCATCGGCTTCACCGTCTCGATCGTGCCGCCATAGATCTCGATGCAGCCCGCATTGCCGACGAAGATCATCAGCGGCGTCTGATCAGTTGCGCAACGGGTCAGCAGCGCCTCGACTGCATCGGGGGACATCTCGGTGGCATAGGGCGCGCCCGCGATCCGGTAGGCGCCGAGCCGGTTCATCTTAAGCTTCGAGACCAGCCGCAGGAACTGATGCGTGTCGGTCAGCTTATCCCATTCCGCGCGCAGGGTCTCGGCCTTCTCGGGCAGCGATTTAGCGGCCTCGACCTGAGCGCGGGGCGCAAGGTCGAGCTGATCCGATTGCGCGGGCAGGCGCAGCGCCGCGACGAGCGCGTGGAAGGCCGCCACGTCGCTCTCGGGTTTCAGATGCACCTTGTGGATCGCATCGCCCGCCGGGTCGAACACCTGGATCGAGCGTTTCTCGCCATCCTCCAGCGCGAAAGCATGGGCCCAGTGCTGCGCGAAGAGACGCAGGTCAATCTCCTTGCCGAGCACCATCTGCGCATGCGCGCCCGAGTGATACTCTTCGTAAGTGCCGCGCCGTTCGATTACGCAGCTCTCGTTGCGGGTCAGCGCCATCACGTCTCCAAGCGCGGTCAGGCGCGGCATGATCGCATCGGGATGGGCTTCGATCGCGGTGGCGGTCGTGCCGATCTGGGCGGCGACCAGTTCGGCCTCCGCGATGCCATGCTGAGAGGCGAAATCGCGCGCGCGCATCTCGGGGCGTTCGGCGCGGAGCGCGCGGATACCTTCGGGGGAAAGCTGTTGGGGCAGGGTGCCGTCTGCGGGCATGGGGAGTCCTCTCGTCGTTTTCGCAAAGGGCGCGAATCTGGCGAGAGGGCGGGGCCTCGGGCTGGGCGCGGATGGGATCAAATATATCTCGGGAATATACTTGACTAGTTTTGTCGGATTCTCTAGCTGGTCAAATCATCGAAATCAAGACAGTTTCTGCGCTGCCAGCGTCACGCCAGCCCCATGCAGACCACAAAGGGGACACTCATGGCTACGACGCCTCGCGCCGCGCGGATGCGGCTTTTCACGACAGTTACCAGCCTCGCGCTGATCGCCGCCGCAGGTCCGGCACTCGCACAGGAGAGCGGGTCCGATGACGGCTATACGATGCTGGGCCGCCTGATCTATGGCTGGGGTACGCCGAAAGTGGCGATCGACACGCCGCAGGCAGTGACGGTGATCGACCAGCAGGACCTCGACGAGGAACAGCCCCGCACGATGGGCGATCTCTTCGCCGATGTGCCGGGCGTTCAGGCGGCGGGCGCTTCGGCGCGGATGCTGGGGCAGGCCTTCAATATCCGCGGCATCGGCAATGCCGAGCAGACCGGCAGCCAGAACCGCATCATCATCACCGTGGATGGCGCGGTGAAATTCTTCGAGCAATATCGCACCGGTTCCTTCTTCGGCGATCCGGAGCTCTACAAGCGCGTCGAAGTGCTGCGCGGTCCGGCCTCGTCCACCATGTATGGCTCGGGCGCGATCGGCGGCGTGGTGAATTTCACCACCAAGGACGCGACCGATTTCATCCCCGAGGGGCAGACCGGCGCGGTGCGGCTCAAGGGCGCGTATGACAGCAATGGCGACGGCAAGATCGGCACGGTGACCTATGCCCAGAAACTGGGCGAGGATGCGAATATGCTGTTCAGCTATTCGCGGGGCTCGTCCGACGACATGGAAGACGGCGGGGGCGAGACGATCCCGGCCACCGCAGGCGATCGCTGGTCGGCGCTGCTGAAGTCGAACTACTATTTCGGCGAGAACCGCGATCAGCGCCTGACGTTCTCGGCCTCGCGCACCGATAGCGACCTGAAGGATGCGGCCGTCGCGCAGACCGGCGGGGCGCTGGCCTCGGCTTTCGGCACCTCGGATCTGCATGCGATCGACGACACGCTCAGCCTGACCTACGCCAATGAAGGTGTGGGCAACCCGTGGCTCGATCTCGAAGCGCAGCTGAGCTACTCGAAAACCTCGACGGAGCGCGACAATTTCTCGCTCGGGATGATGTGTTCGGCGGGCCGTTTCTCGGTGCTCTGCCCGAATACGGCAAGCTACGAGACCACCGCGCTCAAGCTGGAGAACACCGTCGAGATGTCGCGCGGCGCGTGGGAGAACTACCTCACCTTCGGCACGCAGCTCTCGCATCAGAACCGCTACGCGAATTCCTCGGTGGGCGAACCCGCCTTCCACCCCGGCGGCACCGAGGACAAGCTGGGTCTCTATGTGCAGGGCGAATTCGTCTGGAACGACAAGCTGACGATCACACCGGGCCTGCGCGTGGACCGGGCGTGGCTCTCGCCCGATGCGGCGGCGGCGGCCCAAGGCGGCACCGATCAGGACGGCACGGCGGTCTCGCCGAAGATCGCAGCGCTTTATCAGTTCAACGACACTTGGGGCGTCTTCGGCTCGCTCGCACGGACCGAGCGGATGCCGACGCTGGACGAGCTTTATCAGACCGACGGGATCGGGGCGGCGGGTCGCACCGCGAGCCTCAATCTCGACAAGGAGAAAGCCACCACGGTCGAGCTGGGTGTGACCTATCAGACCTCGGGCCTTCTGTCGGAGGGCGACAGCCTTTCCGCCAAAGCCACGCTGTTCCACAACGATCTGACCGATCTGATCGCGGCCAATCCCTCCGGCTCGGTCGGCGTGCCCTATTTCCGCAATGTCGATTCCGCGAAAATCTGGGGCGGCGAGATCGAGGCGTCCTACGAGGCCGATCGGTGGTTCGGTCAGCTCGCCTATTCCAAGGTGAAATCCAAGGACGAGGCGACGGGCCAGACCCTCACCGACACGCCCGCCGAGAATATCGCGCTGACGTTGGGGGCGAAATTCCCCGATCAGGGCGTGCGCGCGGGCTGGCGCGTGCAGGGCTTCAGCGGGATCGAGACGGCGTCCGCCTCGACCTCCGCGCCGGGCTACGCCACGCATGATCTCTTCGTCAGCTGGAAACCCGAACGGCTCGCCGGGATCGAGGTGAACCTGACGGTCGAGAACGTCTTCGACCGCGAGTATCGCAACAACCTCTCGCTCGACAACGCGCCGGGCCGGAACGTGAAACTCGCCGTCGCCAAGGCCTTCACATGGTGAGGGCGGCGCTCCTGACACTGCTTTGCGCGTGCCTCCCTCATGGCATTTCCGCGCAGGGCGCGCCCCGGCTCAGCTTGACGCTGGCCGGGGCAACCGAGGCCGAGGGCGCCTGCCGGTTGAGTTTTCTGGCGGAGAACGGGTTGG
>NZ_DFRG01000182.1:463-6709 GCF_002378135.1 Thioclava sp. UBA3469 | reverse complement strand
CGGGATGTTGGTGGCCATGCCCACGGCGATGCCGCCCGCGCCGTTGACCAGCATGTTCGGGAAGCGTGCGGGCAGAACCGTCGGCTCTTCCTGCTTGCCGTCGTAGTTGTCTTGGAAGTCGACCGTGTCTTTCTCGATATCGGCGAGAATGTAATTGGCCGGTTTCGCCATGCGCACTTCGGTGTAGCGCATCGCTGCCGCGTTATCGCCATCCATCGAGCCGAAGTTGCCCTGACCGTCGAGCAGCGGCAGCGACATCGAGAAGGGCTGCGCCATGCGCACCAACGCGTCGTAGATCGCGGCGTCGCCATGCGGGTGGTACTGACCCATCACGTCGCCGACCGGACGTGCCGATTTACGATAGGGCTTGTCGAAGGTGTTCCCGGTTTCGTGCATCGCAAACAGGATGCGCCGGTGAACGGGCTTCAGACCGTCGCGCAGATCGGGGATCGCGCGGCTCACGATCACGCTCATCGCGTAATCGAGATAGGCGGTCTTCATCTCATCCGCGATGGAAACGGTGGGGCCGAGATAAGCGGGCCGCCCGGGGCCTTCTTCTTCGGTTTCCGGCGGTTCAGGAGTGTCGGTCACGCGCGCCTCGATATTCTAGATATTGTTGTGGAGCCTTATAAAGGCCGCAAGCGGCGGGTGCAATCATGGAGAAGGCCCCGGCGGGTGCGCGGGGCCTTCTTCGTGACGTCAGCTTGCGGTGTTCCGGTGCGGCGCGGGCCGCAACCGATCACGCTTCGCGCGCGGCGCGCTTACGCTCGTGCGGATCGAGATGCAGTTTGCGCAGTCGGATCGACTTCGGCGTGACCTCGACGAGTTCGTCATCGTTGATATAGGCGATGGCTTCCTCGAGCGACATCCGCGTCGGTGGGGTCAGGCGGACCGCTTCATCCGTGCCCGAGGCGCGGACGTTGGTCAGCTTCTTGCCCTTGAGCGGGTTCACTTCGAGATCGTTCTCGCGCGAATGCTCGCCGATGATCATGCCGGTGTAGACCTGCTCCTGCGCGCCGATGAACAGCTTGCCGCGTTCTTCGAGGTTCCACAGCGCGTAGGCGACCGATACGCCATTCTCCATCGAGATCAGCACGCCCTGACGGCGACCGTCGATCGGGCCCTTGTAAGGGGTCCAGCCGTGGAACAGGCGGTTGAGCACGCCCGAGCCGCGCGTGTCGGTCAGGAACTCGCCCTGATAGCCGATCATGCCGCGCGACGGGACATGGGCCACGATGCGGGTCTTGCCACCCTCAGCGGGGCGCATCTCGGCCAGCTCGCCCTTGCGGTAGCCGGTCAGCTTTTCGATCACGACGCCGGAATATTCCTCATCCACGTCGATGATGACTTCCTCGATCGGCTCCATGCGCTGGCCGTCTTCCTCGCGGAAGATCACCTTGGGACGCGAGATCGACAGTTCGAACCCTTCGCGGCGCATGTTCTCGATCAGAACGCCCATCTGGAGTTCGCCACGGCCCGAGACCACGAAGGCGTCGCCGCCGGGGGTGTCCTCGACGCGGATCGCGACGTTGGTTTCGGCCTCTTTCATCAGGCGGTCGCGAATGATGCGCGACTGGACCTTCGAGCCGTCCTTGCCGGCGAGCGGCGAGTCGTTGATGCCGAAGGTCACCGAGATCGTCGGCGGATCGATAGGTTGCGCGTCGATCGGGGTGTCGACTTCGGGCGCACAGAGCGTGTCGGCCACGGTCGCCTTGGTCATGCCCGCGACGGTGACGATGTCGCCTGCGACGGCTTCGTCGATCGGCTGCTGCGACAGGCCACGGAAGGCGAGGATCTTGGTGCAGCGGAAGGCTTCGATGCGGTCGCCCTTGCGCGAGAGCGCCTTGAGCTGATCGCCGACCTTCAGCGTGCCCGCCTCGATGCGGCCCGTGAGGATGCGCCCGATGAACGGGTCGGCCGAGAGCGTGGTGGCCAGCATCTGGAAGGGCTCGTCGGCGCGGAATTCCTGCTTCGGCGGCTCGACATGCTTCAGGATCAGATCGAACAGCGCGTCGAGGTTCTCGCGCGGGCCGTCCAGCTCCTCGTCGCACCAGCCGCCGATGCCGGAGGCATAAAGGTGCGGGAAGTCGAGCTGCTCTTCATCGGCGTCGAGGTTCGCGAAGAGGTCGAACACCTCGTCGAGCGCGCGATCGGGCTCTGCGGCGGGCTTGTCGACCTTGTTGAGCACCACGATCGGCTTGAGGCCGAGCGCGAGCGCCTTCGAGGTCACGAATTTGGTCTGCGGCATCGGGCCTTCGGCCGCGTCCACCAGCAGCACAACACCGTCCACCATCGACAGGATACGCTCCACCTCGCCGCCGAAATCGGCGTGGCCGGGGGTGTCGACGATGTTGATGCGGGTGCCTTTCCACTCGACCGAGGTGGCCTTGGCGAGAATGGTGATGCCGCGTTCGCGTTCGATGTCGTTGCTGTCCATCGCGCGTTCGGCGACGGCTTGGTTTTCACGGAAAGCGCCCGATTGGCGCAGAAGCTGGTCCACGAGCGTCGTCTTGCCGTGGTCCACGTGAGCGATGATCGCAATGTTGCGAAGGTCCATGGGAGGTCGTCCTGTTCTTGAGTTGCCCCGCCCATAAAGGAAAGATTGCCTCTCGGCTAGCCCCCAGCGCGGCAATCGCGCCGCGATGCGGCATCACGTCAGTGGAAATGCGATTTCGAGAACAGGTTGATCACGATGATCCCCGTCAGAATCAGCGCGATCCCGATCAGGGCGGGCAAATCCAGCCGCTGATTGAACATCAGCCAGCCCACGCCCGCGATGAGAACCATGCCGATCCCGGACCACAGCGCATAGGTGATCCCGAGCGGCAGCACCTTCAGCACCAGCGTGAAGAAATAGAGCCCGCCGATGAAGCCTACCGCCACGCCCACCGTCGGCCAGAACCGCGAGAATTGCTGGCTCGCCTGCAGACAGGCCGAGCCGAAGGTCTCGAAGGCGACCGCGATGAGCAGGAAGAGGTAGGTGTTGAACATGCCCGGCAGTTTGCCGGATCACTCGGCGATATACCAGTCGCGACGGTGGTTCATCGCAACGATGAAGTTCAGCACGAGCGCGCCCAGAAGCGAGTAGAGCACCAGCGGCGGCGCGAGGATGAAGCTCGCGATGACAAACAGGCACAGGTCGTGGATCAGCTGCGTCCAGCCAGCGCGGAAGCCGAACTTGTCCTGCAGGATCACGGCGACGATGGAGACACCGCCGAGGCTGCCCTTGTGGCGGAAGAGGCCGAGAAGGCCGACGCCTGCCGAGATACCGAACAGCACGGCGGCCACGGCGGGGTGGATTTCCGCGACATGCAGGACGGGTTTCAGCGCCTCGGCCATCAGCGAGACGAGCGTCACGGTCACGAGGCTTTTCAGCGCGAAACCTGCGCCGCGCGCGTAATAGGCGAAGGCGTAGAAGGGGATGTTGATCACGAAGAACACGACCCCGAAGCTGAACCCGGTGATATAGGACAGGATCAGCGCGGCGCCTGCGGTGCCCCCGGTCACGAGGCCCGCGGCGCGCAGCAGGTGAATCCCCAGCGCGGCTTGGGCGGCGGCCACGACAAGGCCCTGCAGATCCTCGAGCTTCGAGTAATGCGGACGGGTCGCCTCTTTGGCTGCGATCTGGTCGGCGGTGATATGTGCGTCAGTGGTCATGACCCAATAATAGGGCATAATAGCTGACCTACCAAATCGCTGGGCGCAGGTCGGCTTTGCATCGCGCGAAAGGGTCGGGGCAGGGTGCGCGGACCCGTTGCCCGCAGATCACGCCCGGATCAGGTGGCGATATAGCGGTCGCGGCGGTGGTTGATCAGGATGATCACGTTCAGAACCATCGCGCCCAGCAGCGACCACAGCACCTTGTCGAGCGGCAGCACGAAGAGCGCGAAGAGGAACACGCCGCAATCGAACAGGATCTGCGTGCGGCCCGCTTTGAAGCCAGTCTTGTCCTGCAGGTAAAGCGCCACGATCCCCACGCCGCCAAGGCTCGCGCCGTGGCGGAACAGCGCCAGAAGGCCCGCGCCTGCGGTCACGCCTGCCAGCACGGCGGCAGCACCGGGGTGGAGGATGGCGAAGCTCAGAATATGCGGGAATATTTCGGTAAATCCGGATAGGAGTGCGACCGAGAGCACCGTCTTCACCGTGAACCGCGCGCCCATCCGGCGGAAGGCCAGCCAGTAGAAGGGCAGGTTGAGCGTGAAGAAGATCGCGCCGAAGCTCCAGCCGGTGACGTAAGACAGCACCAGCGACAGGCCCGCGATCTGACCGGTGAACAGCCCCGCGCCATGCAGCAGCGACACCGACAGCGCCACCAACAAAGTGCCGGTGAGAAGCCCTTGGGTGTCCTCGGGCAGGGTGTGGCGGTGCGGGTCTTGGATACGGGTGTCGCTCATGGCGCTCAGATGCCACGAGGCAACGCCAAGCGCAAGAACTGAGGCGCATCGGCAACAGAGGTGCTCGAATACCTGCGGATCACAGTCGCGTGAGTTGCCGCCGCTTGCTGGATCGGGCCAATTGGCGCCATTCGCAATGCCCAAGACAAGAGGAGGGCCGCCATGATGTCATATCGCCAAGCCCTCGCATCGCAGTGCGAAACCCGTATCGGTTTTTCGGGCACCACTCGCGTCGCACGACGCCAGGACTGACCCTCCCGATACGCCCCGGGGCCTAGGCCCCACTCCCGCAAACTGACCCGATTTCCGCGTCCCGATCCTGTCGCGACGCATCTTGGCCGCATTCTCGCGGTCCCCGTCGGGTCTTCTTTCACATCAGTAGAAGAAAGGCCGGTTGCGGGGATGGTCCCGCGCCGGGACATGACATGATCCAGACTCTCGAGCGTCCGAGCGACGCATTCACCATCGAAGCCGCCATCGCCAAGTTCGGCGCAGGCAAGGTTCTCCGCGCGGCGCTGTTCGCGCTGATCGCGCGTGGCGGTAAACCGCGCCCGCTCGATGCGGGGCAGCTCAGCGACCACTTGCGCAGAGATATCGGGCTCGGGCCCGCCGAGCCTCCGCCAGAGCCGTGGAGCATGATGCGGTAAGCGAAAGGGCCGGGCCTGTGATGCGCCCGGCCCGACAAAGGAGATGAGGGACACGCCCGACCTCGGGTGGGCGCTTTGATCCGCCTGTGTGTGGGTGCTTTATCTCGCAAGCCCGTAAGTCGACGGTGCCTGCGATGTCGTCGCCGATGCGCCCTCCCGGGGGGAGGTCGGGCGCGGCCCGGGGCTGGTCGCCCCGTGCCAGTTGGACTGCAGCCGCCTCGCCAAATGAAAAAGGCGGGGATACCCCCGCCTTCCTCAACCCGTTTCGCGCGCTTTACAGCGACAGCGACTTGTTCAGGTATTCGTCGATCTTCTCGAGGAAGCCCATCGTGGTCAGCCATTTCTGATCGGGGCCGACGAGCAGCGCGAGGTCCTTGGTCATGTGACCGTCTTCGACCGCCTGCACGCAGACCTTCTCTAGCGTTTCCGCGAAGGTTTGGAGCTGCGCGTTGCCGTCCAGCTTGGCGCGGTGCTTCAGGCCACCGGTCCAGGCGAAGATCGAGGCGATGGAGTTCGTCGAGGTCTCCTTGCCCTGCTGGTGCTGGCGATAGTGACGCGTCACCGTGCCGTGCGCGGCCTCGGCTTCCACCGTTTTGCCATCGGGCGTCATCAGGATCGAGGTCATCAGGCCCAGCGAGCCGAAGCCCTGCGCGACCGTATCCGACTGCACGTCGCCGTCGTAGTTCTTGCAGGCCCAGACATAGCCGCCCGACCATTTCAGCGAGCTCGCCACCATGTCGTCGATCAGGCGGTGCTCGTACCAGATGCCCGCTTCCTTGAACTTCTCGGCGAATTCTTCTTCGAAGACCTGCTGGAACAGATCCTTGAAGCGCCCGTCATAGGCTTTGAGGATCGTGTTCTTGGTCGACAGATACACCGGCCAGCCCTTCAGCAGACCGTAGTTCAGCGAGGCCCGCGCGAAGTCGATGATCGATTTGTCGAGGTTGTACATGCCCATCACGACGCCCGCGTCGGGGGCCTTGAACACTTCCTTCTCGATCACCTCGCCATCGTCGCCCACGAATTTCAGCGTGATCGTGCCCTTGCCGGGGAAGCGGAAATCGGTGGCCTTGTACTGGTCGCCATAGGCGTGACGACCGACGACGATCGGCTTGGTCCAGCCCGGAACGAGACGCGGGACGTTCTTGCAGATGATCGGCTCGCGGAAGATGACGCCGCCGAGGATGTTGCGGATCGTGCCGTTG
>NZ_DFRG01000182.1:0-151 GCF_002378135.1 Thioclava sp. UBA3469 | reverse complement strand
GTTGCGGATCGTGCCGTTGGGCGAGCGATACATGCGCTTGAGGTTGAATTCCTCCATGCGCGCCTCGTCCGGCGTGATCGTCGCGCATTTGACGCCGACGCCGTATTGCTTGATCGCCTCGGCCGCGTCGACGGTGATCTGGTCGTCGGTC
>NZ_DFRG01000047.1:0-18263 GCF_002378135.1 Thioclava sp. UBA3469 | reverse complement strand
TGGCGAGCGGCTTTTCCAGACGACGACGCAGGCATTCCGGATGATGCGCGACGTGCGCTCCGCGATTCAGCGCCAGCGCGAGACCCGCCATTTCATCCTGCGGGTGTCGCCCTCTTTCGCGGTGCGCTGGCTCTCTCCGCGGCTCAAGTCGTTTCTCGAGCTTGCGCCGAACTGGGACATGCGGATCGACGCCGCGCCCGATTTCTCCGACTTCGAGACGGAGGTCGTCGATCTGGACCTACGCTATGGCGAAGGCGGCTGGACCGGCCTGCATCAAGAACCGGTGGTCCATGACCTCGTGCTGCCGATGTGCTCGCCCGGCTATCTGGAAGAGTTGCGCGCCCTGTCCGACGATCCGATCGGGCAGTTGCGACAGGCGCGGCTGATCGACTCCGTGAAGACGCATTACCGCTGGGATTTCTGGCTGGCGCGGCATGGTATCATGGGAGAGCGGATGATCTATCCGATGCGGTTCGACCGCTCGTCGATGGCGATTCAGCTGGCGACTGACGGGGCAGGGGTCGTTCTGGAAAGTACGACGCTCGCCCTGAACGAGCTGGAGCGTGGCGCCCTTGTTCCGCTGTCGACCGCTTTCGAGGCGATCCGTTTTCCTGCTTATTGGCTTGTCTCTCCTGCGCGCCATACCAGCCGCCGGATCGTGCGGATCTTCTCGGACTGGATGCGGGAGGAGGGCGCCGCCCATGATGCGCGCGCCTCGGCGCTGATCACTGGCTTGGGCTGCCGCATCCGGGAGCAGCGCGGGCGACAGCTGCCGGGTGAGGAGTACCTGCCCGAATGAAATACGCGCGCCCTGTCGCCAAGGCGCGCGCAATTGATGCGGATGCTGGATCAGGGTCAGTAGATCGTCAGCGCCGGTACGTAGGAGATCAGCGCCAACACGAGGATCGCCACGAGGTAGAAGGGCGCCAGCGAACGCACCACCTCCATCACCCCAACCCGTGCGATCGCGGCTGAGATGAACAGCGTGGTTCCCACCGGTGGCGTATAAAGACCGATCGACAAATTCACGACCATCATCAGGCCAAGCTGCACCGGATCGAGACCGATCGTATGCCCGATCGTCACGAAGAGCGGCCCAAGCAGCAGCACCGCTGCGGGCAGATCGAGGAACGCGCCCACGATCAACATCACCACATTCAGCGCGAGGATCACCAGCCAGCGCTCCTGAATGGTCGCAGCCACCCATGCGGCGAGCTCTTGCGGTACGCGCTCGGCGGTCAGGAGCCACTGGATCGTGGAGGACGCCATGATGATGAACATGACCGCGCCGGTCATCATCGCCGTGTCGACCACCGCCTCCCACAGGGATTTGGGATTGAGGTCACGATAGATGACACCGCTGACCAGAAGGGCATAGGCGACCGCCATGACGCTGACCTCGGTGGGGGTCGCCACGCCGAAGCGGAGGGTGCCGATCACGAAGACGGGCATCAGCAGGGCCGGGATCGCGCTGAAGATCTGGCTGCGGAAGGCGGCGAAGCCTCCTTCCAGCGGCGAGCGCGGCAGATTGCGGCGGCGCGCCACGATCGCGACGGCAATGAACATGCCGACACCCAGCATCACCCCGGGCAGGATGCCCGCGACGAAGAGGTTGATGATCGAGGTTCCCGAGACCAGCCCGTACAGAATGAGCGGGATAGACGGCGGGATCAGGACCGAGACGGTCGACGAGGCAGAGTTGATCGCCCCCGAGAAACCGCCCGGATAGCCTTCGGCTTTCTGCACCGGGATCAGCGCGTTACCCATCGCCGTCGCATCGGCCACAGCCGAGCCCGAGACACCGCCGAACATCACCGATCCGAGGATCGAGACCTGTCCCAGGCCGCCCTTGAAATTGCCCACGACCAGACGCGCGATATTCACCAGATAGGTGCCGAACCGCCCCGCCATCATCAGGTTGCCGGCGAGGATGAAGAACGGCACCGCCAGCATCGGAAAGCTTTGGGTGGGCGTGTAGAGACGCTGCACGATGACCGCCAGCGGCTTGTGGTCGAGCCACAGCGCAGCGGCGACGCCGCCCAGCATCGCATGTGCCACCGGCACGGCAAGCGCGAGCAGCACGAAGAAGACGAAGATCATGACACCGGCCATTGCGGGTCTCCTCAGCTCAGGCTTGCATGGGCGGGATCGTCATCCATCACGGACTTGCCCCCCAGCAGCAACACGATGTCGAGCGCGGCGATGATGGCCATCGCTCCGAATGAATAGACCATGCTGGAATAGCCCCAGATCGCCTTGACCCCGAGCGTGGACAGCGTCTGGAAGGTCGAGGCGCGCAGGATCGGCTGGCTGGACCAGAGGACCGAGATCGAGATCACGATGATCGCGGCTTCGACAAACAGCATGAAGGCGCGCCGAACCCGGGCTCCGGCCAACTCCGGCAACAAGGTGATCGCGATGTTGCGCGAGCGCGCGGTGGCGATGACGATGCCGCCCGCGACCAGCCACGGCAGCAGGATAGCGTGAATTTCATAGGCCCACGGGATGCCCTTACCGGCCCCGTAGCGCAGGATCACGTTTGTCAGGAGCGCCACGAACAGCACCGAGAGCGTGCCCGCAGCGATCAGCTTTCCCGACCATTCCAGCAGGTCGATCACGCCTTGCGCGAGGCGCAGGAAGGGGCGCATACGCCCCCTCCCTTCGCCTGATCCCGCGGCGTCGCTGCGGTCAGAGTCGATCATTCCAGCCCCGCAGCCTTTTTGAGTTCGGCGACCGTATCGGGGTAGTCCTTGGCGTATTTGTCATAGACCGACTTGGTTGCCTCGATATAGGCCGCGCGGTCCGCCTCAGCGAACTTGGCGCCGTCTGCCTCCATCTTCGGCATCAGCTCCTTGTCTGCCTTGAGCGACATGTCACGCTCCATCGCGCCCGCTTCCGAGGTCGCCTTGAGCGCGCAATCCTGCGTCGCCTTATCAAGGCCTTCCCACCACGACAGGCTGGCCACGACCGGGGTGCTTTCATACTTGTGCCCGGTCATCGTGATGTAGGGCGTGATCTCCTGCAGCTTGGCCGAGTTGATGTTGGTCAGCGGGTTTTCCTGACCGTCGAACACGCCCGATTGCAGCGCCGAGGGCAGTTCGGACCACGCCAGCGGCGCGGGCGATGCGCCGAGCGCGTCGAAGATGTCGATCGTCATCTGGTCCGGCGGGGTGCGGATCTTCAGGCCCTTGAGGTCGGCAGGCTCTTTGACGAACTTGTTGACCGTGGTGATGTTGCGAATGCCGTTATCCCAGAAGCCGAGGATCTTGAGCCCGGCTTTCTGTGCGTCGGCATCAAGCGAGTCGCCCACCGGCCCGTCGAGCACTTTCCACGCGGTCGGCAGATCCTTGAACAGGAAGGGCAGGCCCAGCAGGCCGATCTGCGGCACGATCTGCGCCATCGGACCCTGGCTGTTGGCCGTGACCTGAATCACGCCCGCCGCGGTCGAGGTCAGCATCTCAGAGTCGTCGCCCATCGTGGCCGAGGCCGCGACATTCACCGTATCCTTGCCGTCGGTGCACTGGGTGAAGACTTCAGCCCATTTTTCCGCCGCGATGTAGCGCGGGTTTCCAGGGTTCGCGCCATGCGCGAAGATCACCTCGTCAGCCTGCGCCGTAGAGGCCCCTGCAAGGGCCGTCGCGCCGAGAAGTGCGATGGTCAACATAGATTTCATTGGTCTCTCTCCCGATTGGTTCGGACGGTCTCCTCACCGTCCCGCCGGATTGGCTCCGGCTTCATCCGGCCCACCTCACTGCGGGCCGGAGATTAGTTGCCTTGCGGTCAGGCACAACCGCGAACAGGCGTTATTCGGTCGGCCTAGTGAATGAGCGAGCCGCCATTCACGTCGACTTCGGTGCCGGTGCAGTAGGCCGAAAGGTCAGAGGCAAGGAACAGCGCGCAGCCAGCCACATCCTCTGCCGTGCCCGCGCGTCCCATCGGAATTCCGGCGAGGACTTGCGTGCGCATCTCTTCGGTCAGCTTGCCCGCGGTGATGTCGGTGGCGATGAAACCCGGGCAGAGCGCGTTCACGCGCACGCCGTCGGGGGCAAGCTCGCGCGCCGAGGCTTTGGTCAGCCCCAGTACGCCCGCCTTCGCGGCCGAATAGTGCGGGCCACCGAAGATACCACCGCCGCGCTGCGCGGAAACCGAGGACAGGTTCACGATCGAACCGCTCTTGCGCTCGCGGAAATGCGGCGTCAGCGCCTGCGTCATGTAGAGCGTGCCACGCAGGCTCACATCGGTCACCGCGTCGTAATTCTCCGGCATGATGTCCATGAGCTTGAGCGGCTGGGTGATGCCCGCGTTGTTCACGAGGATATCCACCGCGCCCCATTTGGCGATTAGCTCGTCCGTGGCGGCCTGACAGGCTGCCTTGTCGACGACGTTGCAGGCAAGCCCGACATGTCCCTCGCCGGGCAGATCGGCGGCAGCGGCAGCGGCCTGATCCGCGTCGAGGTCGAGGATCGCCACGGTCGCGCCATGCTGTGCAAAAAGCGTCGCCGTCGCCTTGCCGAGCCCGCGAGGGCTGGCCGCCCCGGTCACGATGGCAAATTTACCGTCCAGAAGTCCCATTGTGTTCCTTTCTTCGTGTCGTTGGCGCGGCGCTCAAAGCCAGCCGCGGATCTGTTGGGCGACCTTCGCGGTGCTCAGGCCATAGAGGTCATGAAGCGTGGGCAGCGCGCCCGCTTCGAGAAATTCATCGGGCAGCGCGATCTGGCGGAAAGCCGGCGTCACCCCTGCGCGCAGGAGCGAGCGGGCAACCGCTTCGCCCAGCCCGCCGACTTCGGAGTGGTTCTCAGCGGTGACGAGAAGTCGGCCCTTGCCTGCCTCGGCGAGGATCGTCTCGGTATCGAGTGGCTTGATCGTCGGGCAGTGCAGAACGGCGACGTCGATCCCGTCCTTGGCCAGCAACTCCGCCGCGTCGAGCGCGCGCATGGTCATGATCCCCGAGGAGACCACCAGAACGTCGCGCCCCTCGCGGATCATCTGCGCCCGGCCCAGCTCGAACTGGTAGTCGGGACGATAGCGGGTGATCACCGACGGCACCTTGCCCCGCAGAAGCCGTGCGTAGACCGGTCCATCATGGGCGATCATCGCAGGCACCATCTGCGCCACGTCGGTCGCGTCACAGGGATCGAGAATGGTCAGGTTGGGCAGCCCGCGGAAGATCGCGAGATCCTCGGTCGCCTGATGGCTGGGCCCGTAGCCCGTGGTAAGCCCTGGCAGACCGCAGACGATCTTGACCGGCAGGTTCTCCTCCGCGATCGCCATGCAGATGAAGTCATAGGCCCGACGCGAGGCGAAGACCGAATAGGTCGTCGCAAAAGGAATGAACCCCTCATGCGCCATCCCGGCAGCGGCCGACATCAGAAGCTGCTCGGCCATGCCCATCTGATAGAAACGGTCGGGATAAGCCTGCGCGAAGACATGCAGATCGGTATATTTCGCCAGATCCGCCGTCAGGCCGACGATGCGGGCATCATCCTTCGCGGCCTCGACCAGCGCATGCCCGAAGGGGGCCGCGACGGTGTCATAGCCTTCCGCCGCCAGCGACGCGATCATCGCGCTCGTCGCGACCTTCGTTTCGGGCACGCGGCGGGGTTCGTATTTGCGGGCGCGGGCTGCGGCGGTCATGCGGGCACCTCTGCGTCTAGAATATCCAGTGCGCGCGTCCACTCATCGGGCTCGACGCGGACGAAATGGGTGATCTCGCGCTCTTCGAGAAAGGGCACGCCCTTGCACATCTTGGTATTGCAGATGATCACGCGGGGCTTTTGCTCGGGGCAGGTGCGGGCAGCGTCAAAGGCCGCGACCAGCGCATCGAGGTCATTGCCGTCGACCTCTTGCGCGTGCCAGCCAAAGGCCTCCCATTTCGGTGCCTCGGCCCCGACGGCGAGCGCGTCACGGGTCGGGCCATCGGCCTGCTGATTATTGAAATCCACGATACAGATCAGGTTGCTCAGACGATGCTGGGTTGCCGACATCACGGCCTCCCAGGTCGAGCCTTCGCCCAGTTCGCCGTCGGACATCAGGTTGTAGACGAACTGATCGCCGCCCTTCGCCTTCAGCCCGAGCGCCATGCCGACCGCGATGGCCAGCCCATGGCCGAGGCTGCCGCCGGTGATCTCCATCCCCGGTGTGTAAGAGGCCATGCCCGACATCGGCATCCGCGAGTCGTCCATCCCGTAAGTGCCGAGCTCGTCCTCGGGCAGGACGCCCGCCTCGATCAGCGCGGCATAGAGCGCGATCGCATAGTGGCCGATCGACAGCAGGAAACGGTCGCGCCCCTCCCATTCGGGATCGTCGGCGCGCAGGTTCAATGCGTGGAAATAAGAGGTCGCGAGAACGTCCGCCACACCAAGCGCCTGACCGACATAGCCCTGTCCCTGGACTTCGCCCATCTGGAGGGCTTTGCGACGGATGCCCCAGGCGCGGCGCGCCAACGAGACGTTCGACCGCAGATTTGCGGTAAGTTCTGGCATGGTTCCTCCCCTGCGGCGATCCTCCATCAGCCGCATCCTGCCCCGAACACTGCCGCGAGGAGCGCTCCAAAAAAAGAAAGGAAACTTAAACTCGTTGTTAGTATTTCTTCACAACTTCCCGGCTGGTTTTGATGTCCGAGCGGTGGTTTCCCCGCTACTCCTGTTGGGGAAGCTCTGCGCGCTACACTGAGGAGGTCGTGTGCGGAGCATGACTACGGGAGGACATCATGAAACTGGGTTTGGGCAGTTACGCCTATCGCTGGTCCATCGGGATCAAGGATCAGATCCCCTCTAAGCCACTGACGGCATTCGACCTTCTGGATCGTGCGGAAGCGCTCGGACTTGAGGTCGTGCAATATGCGGACAACATGCCGCTGGATCGTTACACTGCGGACGATCATCACAAGCTCTACGAGATCGCCCAACAAAAGGGCCTTCAACTCGAGCTTGGGACGCAATGTTTCGATGCCGATGAAGTCGACCGCTATATCGAGATCGGCCAGCGCCTTCATTCGAAGATCATGCGTGTCGCCCTCGATGCCGAAGACAGCCACATGCCGGTGGCGGATCTGGCCGAGCAATTGCGCCCGCGGGTCGATCGTGCACGTGCCGCGGGCATGAAAATCGCGATTGAGAATCACTTCAACTATCCCAGCCCGCGGATGGTCGAGCTGCTGGAGGCGGTCGGCGATGATCACCTCGGGGTCTGTCTCGACGTGGCGAATTCGATCTGTGCAAACGAGTGGCCCGAAGAGACGATCAGTCTCTTGGCGCCGTGGACGATCAACCTGCACCTGAAGGATTACGAGATTACGCCCGACCCCTATGGCGTCGGTTTCCGTATTCATGGCGTGCCCTTGGGCACGGGCCGCGCGCCGATCGCGTGGACCCTCGACCAGCTGGCACATTGCCCCGCCGATATGAGCGTGATCCTCGAACATTGGCTGATGCTGGAGAGCGACGGCCTCGAGGCGGCGATTGCCAAGGAACAGCCGTGGATCGAACAGACCACTGCAGCCGCGAAAACTTTTACCGAGGGGCGCTGAGATGACCGACGATATTCGCACCAAGAAACTGATGAACGCGCCCGAGGACATCATCCCCGAGGCGATCGAAGGGATGCTTTCCGCCCATCCCGACCTGCTGAGTGTCGAGGGTGCCACGCGCCGCGCCATTGTGGCCAAGGATGGCCCGCGCGACGGCAAGGTCGGTATCATCATCGGCGGCGGCTCGGGGCACGAACCGGCCTTCGCGGGCTATGTCGGGCGCGGCCTGGCGGATGCGGCGGCGGTCGGGAACGTCTTTGCTTCGCCTTCGCCCGAGCACATCATGGATGCCGCGCGCGCGGTGGAGGGGGGCGCGGGAGTGATGTTCCTCTATGGGAATTACACCGGCGACGTGATGAATTTCGACATGGCCGCCGAGGAATGCGAAGGGATGGGTATTCCCGCCCGCTCGGTTCAGGTCACCGATGACGTGGCCTCGGCGCCCAAGGGCCGGGAGAAAGAAAGACGCGGAATTGCCGGGGATTTCTTCGTCTTCAAGATCGCGGGCGCCGCAGCCGAGGCCGGTCGCGATCTCGAAGCCTGCTATGCAGCCGCACAGCACGCCAATGACAATTGCCGCTCGATGGGCGTCGCGCTGAGCGCGTGCTCCTTGCCCCAGACCGGCAAGCTGAATTTCGACCTCGGCCCGCGCGAGATGGAAATCGGCATGGGTATCCATGGTGAACCGGGCATGCGTCGCGGTCACTTGGAAAGCGCCGATGCGGTCAGCGACGAGCTGATGCAGGCCATCCTGACCGACATGGAACTGGGCAAGGGGGACGAGGTCGCGGTGCTGGTCAACGGGCTGGGCGCAACCGGGCCGCTGGAGCTTTACATCCTGCACCGCCGGATCGCGCAGATCCTCGGAGATCGCGACGTGAAAATCCACCACAGCTGGGTCGGGGAATACTGCACCTCTCTGGAAATGGCCGGGGCTTCGATCACGCTCCTCAAGCTGGACGACGACCTCAAGACGCTGCTCGATATGCCGTGCCGGACGCCTGCACTCACGGTCGCCGGAAGCCTTGAGCCGGTGGGTAGGCGCACCCGCCGCACTCATGCCGCCGCCTCCAGCGCGAGCGGGATCGAGCGGTCCGACCTTGCTATCGACGGCCCCGTCACGCCTGTGCGTTTCCGCCAGATGATGCTGGCGATTGCAGATGCGATCCACGCGAACCGCGACTGGTTGTCGGAGCTCGACGGGGTCATCGGGGATGGCGATCACGGCGTCACGATGGACATCGGCTGGACCGCGGTGCGCAAGGAGTTGAAAGACCCGACGGATGAAACCGTGTCCGAGACCTGCGCGCGCATGGCCAAGGCGTTTCTCGACGCGGTCGGGGCGTCTTCCGGGCCGCTTTATGCGACCGCTTTCCGCAAGGCGGGCGAGGCTGTGTCCGATCGGCTCAACCTCGATGCCGGCGCGATGGTCGCGTGGATCGAAGGGATCTGCGCAGGCATCCAGTCACGCGGCGGTGCACAAGTCGGCGACAAGACGATGATCGACGCATGGGTTCCGGCGGTGGCGAAAGCGCGCGAGACCCTGCAATCGGGCGGTGACGTGATCGCCTGTCTCGAGGCGGCCTGCGCCGGTGCAAAAAACGGCCGCGACTACACCGCTGAAATCGAAAGCCGCCGGGGCCGGTCGGCCAAACTCGGAGAACGCTCTGTCGGGCACATGGACCCGGGCGCGGCCTCGGCCCATGTCATGCTGGTCGCGATGACCGAGGCCCTGCGCGATTGATCATGATCGGGGCGCTCTCAAGGGCGCCCCGCCCGTCATCGCGTTCGATGTCCGAAATCCCCGGTTTCGGATAGTCCCGTTTGCGAGGGTCACATCACCACCACTACGATTTCGTGGGCGAGGTTGTCCCAACCAGCGGCGCGGAGCGCGCTTTCCCGTAAAGACCGTCTGCGAGTATGGCGAAGCCATCCGCTATGATCGCGGCGTTTTCGCCTCATTCCAGTCCGCTGCTGCTGCGGCGCTAGGCTACGATTGGGTATCTGGAATGTCAGCCGGAAAACCCGGAAACCGGGGTTGGTTCTGGAAACCAACCTGCAATGCAGTGCTCCGAATTTCGGCTGAATAGTGGAGGCGAGTACCGGAATCGAACCGGTGTACACGGATTTGCAATCCGGGAAGAAAACGTTGCTTTTCAATGGCTAAGTGTTTCAAAAAGTCACGGACAGATCGTGAACCATTCGTGAAAGTTTCAAACGCAAAATTGGCGCCACTGACGCCTTCAGAGCGGAAGAAGACGCATCCGTGCCGTGTTCGGAGTAGCCGCATCCAGACACTTTCTATTGCGTGCCTTTGGGCAGGACGTGGTCTTTTGCTTAGCTTCGCTTGGTTTTGTAGAACTTAAATGTTCGAGTTGCGCACGGTGGTTACGAAGACGTTGCGCTTCGCCGTCCTTGCCTTAATGACCCTGACGGCCGATTACACGTTAAGTGGCGGATAGACGCATTCCGCAAGCGAACTGCGGTTGCGATTGGCAATGAAGGTTGTCTCGGCAGCGGCCAGGCGCGCCTTGAGACGGCAGTGCGGCGTCAATGTGCAGGCGGCGCTCCCGGACAGGAAACACTCGACCAGAGCCTGGTCTGCCTCGAGATAGGCGACGACGTCGCCCAGAAGGATCTCTTCAGGCCGCCGCGCGAGCACCGCACCACCGCCGCCGCCGCGTCGCGTTTCCAGATAGCCAGCAGCCGACAGTGACGAGATCACCTTTGCCAGATGATTGCGTGAAATACGGAACTCTTCCGCCAGCTCCGCGGTGGTGAACGGTCGATCAGGGGTGCTGGCCATCCCCATGAGGACGTGTAGTCCGAAGTCGGTGAAGGAGGTGAGACGCAAATGCAGCTTCGCGATTTGGTATTTGCAATGCGCATTAAGTGAGTGTAATACGCAAACCAAATACTAATTACCTAGAGAAACCGCAAACTAGAAAGCCTAGCCATGATTTCTGCTCGCGGAAAATCTCGACGGAAGCAGCAGCCTCGAGAACGAGGGGCTCTTTTCACGGATCGAGGCGGCCATGCACTCGCTCGGACAAGAAACGGCAAGACGATGATCCACTCACTCCCTTCCATCATTTTCGCCCGGCCTTCCCAGCTCGGATCGCCTGCGCGCGCCACTAGAATGCTCCAGTCATGAGCGCGGGCGACGACACACTCCCGCGCGCTGCCGACCTAGGCACGTCCGTGCTCGCTCGCCTCTCATGCGTGATCGTGCAACCCGTCCTGACCCGCGTGGTCAGGCGCGTCGCCAAACAGCATCCGTCGCTTTTCTCGCGGCTCGGTCCACATCAGGGGACCGATTTCGTAATCGATCCGGTGGAACTGCCCTTTGCCCTGCACCTGCGACCAGATCCGCAAGCGCTGGTGTTCCGGGCCGTCGCGCGCAATGCGGCGCCCGAAGCGGGAGCCACAATTCGGGGGAAGTTCATGCTGCTTCTGGAGTTGGTCGATTCCGAAGAGGATGGAGATGCCGCGTTCTTCTCCCGCGACCTGGAAGTCACGGGCGACACCGAAGCTGTCGTGCGGCTTCGCAATGCACTCGACGATGTCGATGGATCCATCGCCGAGGAAACCGCTGGAATGTTCGGCCCTGCTGGCCGCGCCATTCTGGCAAGACTGCGCCGCGCCTATCCAACGTGAAGAAAGGACCCCTCGTCCCATGAGCCTCGCCGAACTGATCTGCCCGGCCGGCACGCCCGCCGCCCTGCGCACCGCCGTCGATGCCGGCGCCGATGCGGTTTACTGCGGCTTTCAGGATGCCACCAACGCACGCAACTTTCCCGGACTGAATTTCACCCCGGACGAACTGGCCGCATCGGTCGCCTACGCGCATGACAAGGGCACCAAGGTGTTGCTCGCTTTGAACACCTACCCGCCTGCGGGCAAGGTCGATCTGTGGCGACAAGCCGCTGATACAGGTGCGCTGCTTGGGGTTGATGCTTTCATCGTCGCGGATATGGGCGTGGCAGACTATATCGCGCGCACCCATCCCGGTGTTCGTCTGCACCTGTCAGTTCAGGCCGCCGCCTCCAGTCCCGAGGCGATCCGGTATTATTGCGAGAATTTCGCAGTGAAACGCGTCGTGCTGCCGCGCATCCTGACGATCCCCGAGATCCGTGAAATCCGCAAGGAAATTCCCTGTGAGATCGAGACCTTTATCTTCGGTAATCACGGGCTGATGGTCGAAGGACGGTGCAGCCTGACCAACTACCTCACCGGGCAATCGACCAACATGGACGGGGTGTGCTCTCCGGCCTCGGACGTGGAATACAAGCGCCACACGGATGGCTCTATGTCCTCGCAACTCGCGGGTTTCACTATCGACTGCTTCGGGGCAGACGAAAAGGCAGGCTACCCGACAATCTGCAAGGGGCGCTATACGGCGCCGCACCGCTCCGAGCCATATTATGCCTTCGAGGAGCCGATCAGCCTGAACCTTTCCCGGCTGCTTCCCGATCTGGTCGAGGCCGGTGTTCACGCCTTTAAGATCGAAGGTCGCCAGCGATCGAAGAGTTATGTCCGAGGTGTGGTGTCGGCCTTCCGGCAGGCCGTTGATGACATCCGCGCGGGTCGAGAGGCGAATATCGCCGATCTGGTCGCCCTGACCGAGGGCCAGAAACAGACCCAGGGCGCGTTCGAGACAAAGAAATGGCGGTAAACGACATGACGAAACTGACCTTGGGCCCCATCGCCTATCACTGGTCCACCCAGACGCGGCGCGACTTCTACGCTCGTGTCGCCGACGAGGCGCCGATTGACGAGGTCTATCTGGGCGAGGTCATCTGCTCGAAGCGCGCGCCGTTTCACGAGGCCGATCTGCCTGCCACGATCGAACGGCTGGAACGCGGTGGTAAGACGGTGATCCTGTCGTCGCTGGCCGAGGTGATGTTGAAACGCGAACGCAAGGCGACAGCCGATCTGGCCGCCATGGAAGCGCCAGAGATCGAGATCAATAACGCGGCGGGCCTGTTTGCACGAGGCAAGCGCCCGCACCGCATCGGTCCGTTCATGAACGCCTATAATGAGGCGACCATCGCCTGGATGGCGGGCCGGGGTGCGACCCATGTCTGCCTGCCGACCGAAATGCCTGCCCCGGCGATTGCTGCGGCCGCTGCGGCGGCGCGCGAGCTTGGGCTGGGGGTGGAAGTGCAGGTGTTTGGCCGTGCTTCGCTTGCGGTGTCCGCACGATGCTATCATGCGCGCGCCCATGGCCGGACCAAGGATAACTGCCAATTCGTGTGCGAAGAGGACGCGGACGGCATGCCCTTGCGCACCACAGACGACCGCCCGATCCTTCGCGTGAACGGTATTCAGACCCAGTCGGAAAGCTACATCGACCTGTTGCCCGAAGCCGGACAGATGATCGTAAACGGCGTCACCCATTTTCGGCTGATGCCACAGGCGGTGGATATGGTTGCAGTGGCTACGACGTTCCGCAACGTTCTGGATGGCACCCACAGCATGATCGACGGTGAACAAGCGTTGCGCAAACTTTGCGACGGGATTTCGTTCTCCAATGGGTTCTATCACGGTCAAGCGGGGTATCGGCGCATTGCCGCTGCCGCGGCAAACTAATCGCGATAAGGACGCGATAGCTAATTTCGGACTTTCGAGATTCAGGGACCTGGCCGTAGACCTTTGCATTTCTAAACTCGCCGCGGCGACGAAGGGAACGCTTTCTTACGCCTTGCTTTACGGTAGTGAACCGGCATCGCCGAGATCATTTGGTTCGAGTTCTCCCGGGTCCGGCGCAGTGCGCGACTTCACTGGTTTGGGTGGAGGGGCCTGCCATGCTTTTAGATTTGCTCCCACAAGGTCGTAAAACTCTGGAACGATACGCTCAATGTCTTCGATAACAGTCCTTCGGCCTCCGAAACGCTTTCCGAGCCCTTCGATCATCAATATCTCAAATCCATGGGGAACGAGGTCCAAATTGTCGGTCTGAATTAGTTCCGGTTCTTCGCGAAGGAGCGAAATGGGCTTCATGGTTGGAGGGCAACGGCCCGGCCAAAGAGCGCGAACAAAAATCCGCTCGTCATTTTGGGGAAGCATCCTCAGCAGCCAATTGAGCCGCGCCTTTGTTGACTTTCGATCAGTCGGCGCTTTGACAGTCATCGAAACTGACACGGTTTTGCGCGCAATGTCTGCACAGAGGTCGATATCTGATGCGCAATCTGGAACCCGGAGCTTCGAGGTCAGCATATGCGTTTCGACGATCGAGCTTATTTGCTCCTTCAATCTTGCTGCAGGATCTTCCCGGAGTTTGCGTTCGACGATGCTGTCAACGCGTGTCCCTACATGGCTCGACATGTGTAGGCATAGGTCGCGTTCTTCGGCGATCCAACTCGCGGCAGACGCTTCAACCTCAGAAGACGATTTCTTCAGCTTTTCGTCATTCGCGACCGATTGGACGATGTCTTTCCATTGAGCTGCCATTTGTGCGAAGCGTTCAACGCCCGTAGCTGGATGAGCCAAGAAGTCATTGAGCTGCGCCAAGAGATAGGACTGTTCAGTATCATCGACAGCGTTCTGATAGCCGAGAATTTCGCAGATCGTGGCAAGCCAGGTCCAGGACCAGTGAAAAAGTGAAACCCTGCGCAGAAGTGTCTTCGGGAGATTCACAGGGGAATGATCCGCCCGAGATACAAACTGATTTGAGACGGTAATAACCGCGTCGATCCCTTGGGCCCGAGCGATCTCGACGTAACGTTGCACCTGCTCGACATCGAGACCGTTTTTGCCGATTTTCGCCTCGATCAAAGCAGACCACCGCGTGCGTCCTGTGTCGATTACGATCAATCCGTCGGGTCGGCAGTTCGCAAAAGCTTTCTCTCGAAAAACCACCTCCGTGAAGGCTTGAACCGTGGTGCGTTTCCCAACACGCACGCCGGTTGAAGCTAAGACTTCCTGCGCCAGAGCGGGGATTTGCGTCATTACAGCGAGGAATATCGAGGCCACACGCTTTTCCTTACTCGTTTCGGCAAGGACCGGGAATAAACGTGCCTCATCACCGCTTGAGAGGAAATCAGGTAATTCTTTCATCATTAGCTCTCCGAGAAATGTATTCAAAGGCTAGCAACTCGAAATCGAACCGTCTACTTTCCTAATTTTCAGGCAGTGGGTTGGCGATTGTGGGCTTTCCAAACTGTTCTAGATTGGAATTTTGGATCGAGGAGTGGCCATCCGCTGCACACGGCAGCGATGGCGACTATCTGCTGTGAGCAGCCTCTGGGTTAAGAGGGGAGGTGAGTGGTCGTTCGCTGCGCGCTGGCTCAATGTCTCCTTTGGAAGAACCCACCTATTTGACCGCGTCAGAAAAAGTTCGCTCTCAGGGAACTTTTTTCCTTGAAAGCTGACAATACCATTCCCACATCTCTCTTGTGTAACAACGGAAGAAGTTCCTCATACCCAGCTTGGACTTGTTCAAGCGCGGAGGGGTTTTCCCCTCTACCACTTCAACCGCACACGGCCCGGAGGCCCCGGAGGGGGACGAGGGGACGGCGGCGGGCGAAGCAGACGCGATAGCAAGGACAGCTATCGCGTCTAGGCAAAGGGTTTAGTCGTCGGTTTCCGTTTTCTGTTGGGTGAGGACCCTTGGTTAGTGGCATCCGCTGTGGATGTTGCGCCGGGGCCAACAGAAAGGAGGAGCAATATGGCTCTCTCTGAAGATACACACCGACGGCGGCGGCGACGTCGGTTTTGGAGGAAACTCCGGAACCCTCGCACCGTGATAGTCATCCTTAGGGTGGCTTTCTTCATCTACCGGCTTGTCCGGTGGTTGATGGCGATTTTCGGATCGCCCGGCTAATCGCCGCCCGCCTAATGTCTAAGCGGGAAAAGCAAACGGGATGAAACTATGATCCATGAAGCACTGAGGTTGATCCGAGTGTTCCATGACTTGAAACAGGTCGAACTGGCGGAAAAACTCGGCGTCTCGAAGTCCCATATTTCGGAGATCGAAAAGGGTAACAAAACTCCCTCGCTCGATCTGATCCAAAGATATGCGGCAGAGTTCAAAATTCCGGTTTCTTCTATCATGTTCTTTGCGGAAGAGCTGCCGAACGCCAAGTCGGGCGACAAAATTCGTTCAAGAATTGCAGGCAAGGTCATCGACATTCTGCGTTTCGTTGAAAGGAAAGCAGATGCCGACGACGCCGCCTGAAGAGGGTTACCAACTCAAGGATAGCCCATTCTTCCGCCTCAGAAGCCGGAAACAACTGGCCAAGCTTCTCCGAGTGTCTGCCGATACGTTGGACGAGATAAGCCGCCGCAATGACCTCTACGTCCGCCGCTGGAAGCACAAGAAGCTAAAGGATGATGAAAAAGGCGCGTGGCTGAAACACCCTCCAACGCCGGAACAGGCGGAGAACTACCGCCCGATCGACATTCCCGACCCGCGGCTTAAAGCGATGCAAGGCCGCATTGGTGATCTTCTGGGGCGTGTCAAAGCCCCAGAGTTCCTTTTCAGCCCGGTAAAGGGACGCTCATACGTCGACAACGCAGCGCACCACAAAGAGGCCAAGGCGTTCTGGCTTCTGGACGTTGCGGACTACTTCCCAAGCTGCTCAGCCAATAACGTCGCTCGATTTTTCGTCGGGGAGCTTGAATGCTCTCGGGACGTGACCGCTGTTTTGGTTCACGTCGTAACTCTAGGCGGATGCCTGCCCCAAGGTTCTCCTTGCAGCCCGATTTTAGCCTACTACAGCAACAGCCATATCTGGCTTGCCGTCGAGAAGCTGGTGAAGGCGAAAGAGTGTAAACTAAGCCTCTATGCAGACGACATAACCATTTCCGGCGATATCGTGCCCAAGGCGCTGATCTGGGAGATCAAAAAGCTCGTCTTTGGCAACGGGCTACGGCTCAAGGCGTCGAAGGAAGTCAGCTTGATAAACGCCCCGGCTGATATCACAGGAGTCATTGTAAAGGGTGGGGCTACACACCTTCCTAACCGCCAACTGAAGCGACTTGCCGAGCTGAAGCAAGAGCGCGCAAGGACGACGAACCCAAAGCTCCAGCAGCGGATCGACAATCAAATCGCAGGCCGCCTTTCTCAGCGGAAACAAGTTGAAAACCCGAAAACTCGAAGAACTCAAAGCCGACCTTTGTTTGGCGCCGATTGAATGACCGATAAGGGCCGATGGTGGCGAGCTATCCTTTTCAGTCAGGCGCTACTAGCTCCGCTTTCTCGACAGTCTCAGTCGTGACACGTTTTGCAGGATTCCGCGAACAGCGGGCATGTGCACGCGTTCAGAATAGATGGCTCGCAGTAATCCGTCGCGTGGCAGAGGTTCTACCAAACGGCAACCATGCACTGTACCAGGATACAAAAGGAACAGTTGCGTTGGTGCAGTCTCTGTTTCGGCATTTGGCCCCAAGTAGTCGAAACATATTGGAACCGGGCTTTGCAACCAATCGCTTGGAAAAAGCTCGTTGGCATCCCTTATTAAGAACAGATTGGTTCGCTCGCTGCCTTGAATAATCTCCGTAAGTGCGTCCCGCCACCCCAGGATTTTCTTCCTGTCGCCTTTGAGCCTAGACCCATCAACCACCCAAAGCATGTTTTTGTAAAAACCCTCACGGGCTCTACGCTCGTTGGGATCGAGATGAGAATGTTGGATCTCCAAAATGAGGCCCGCCAGCGTGCGCACGTCGGCAATGTGCTTCTCACCTGTATCTTGATCAGTAAACACTTGCTCTTGCCAACGGAGTGGAAACTCGTTTTTCCAGTTCCGATGCCAATCGGTTTCCGGCTCCCACCAAGGATCACAGGCCACTTTGCTTTTATGCGCCCAATGATGAACCCTGACCTCGCCGCAACGCGGAAACATTTCAGATTTGCAAAACGGGCATTGCCCAACAGTCCCCGGGATGGGTCTACTTTGGTTGCCATTTATGATTGCTGTTAACATTCTTACGCTTCGAGCTTGTGGTGATGAGGTTACCTAGTCGTAACAACTTTTCACATCCATCTCGAACTGTTTCGCGAAGCTTCGTGCCATTCGCATCAGAGCAGCGCCTTGCCTTACGATGGGCCCTCGTCCGGTTCAGTGTGGCGCTATGTCCGCTATGGGGAAGCCGCAGTGCAGCAATGGCTGGTATGGCCAAAGTCCGGAATGGGCCGTTCACTGCTCCCACGCAGGAAAGGCGGAACGCGGTCGTTCGCTGCGCTTTACACCAATGTCTGCTACGCGAAGCAACGTCTTCATATCGACAGCATTCGTGACTCGGTCTTTCCTGGCTTCGCGCGCGCTCCTAATGACGAAACGGGCTATCGAGGCAAAGATGCGCAGAGGCGGCGCACCAGCCAACTGAACGACGATATGAGGGCGCATGGCGGTGGTCCTGCAACGAGGGCACCGCCAGCATCTCTAAACGCAGCGCGGCAGCCTGTTTTCGAGCGCGCGCGGCCCTCGTTCGACGCTGTGCAAAAGTAAAGGCCATTGAGGCTGCGACACACCCAACGGCCTTTTCAACCCAACTCTCGATGAAAGGTTATGTAATCAATTTAGAACAAAAACAGTCGGGAATCAATACACCTCTGCGCTTACCTGTGCGCGGGGGCCAGCTGGCCTATCATACTGAGAACCTTTCGATGAGATTATCGAACTCCTCATCGGTGCCTTTGCTAAGTGGGCTGTCGTTGACCACCATCGTTAGGTTGCCATCGAGTATCTACTTGAGGGCATTGGCGACAACGGGCGATTCCTCTTTGCCGGTC
>NZ_DFRG01000269.1:5223-5583 GCF_002378135.1 Thioclava sp. UBA3469 | reverse complement strand
CAGCACGTTCATGTTGAGCGAGAACCGGACCTCCAGATCGGAGTTCTTGAACAGCATCCCCATCAGCATCTCGGGCTCGACGGTGCGCGATTTCGGCTCGAGCACGATGCGGATATCGTCGGCGCTCTCGTCGCGCACATCGGCGAGTGCAGGAACCTTACGGGTCTGGATGACTTCGGCCAGACGCTCGATCAGCTTGGACTTCTGCACTTGGTAAGGGATCTCGGTGACAACGATCTGCCATTGACCGCGGCCCAGCTCCTCTTTCTCCCAACGCGCCCGCAGGCGGAACGCGCCGCGGCCCGTGCGATAGGCGTCGCGGATATTGTCGGGCGGCTCGACCAGCACGCCGCCGGTCGG
>NZ_DFRG01000269.1:4780-4907 GCF_002378135.1 Thioclava sp. UBA3469 | reverse complement strand
GCCGCCGGTCGGGAAATCGGGGCCGGGAATATGCTCGACCAACTCGTCATCGGTGATGCCGGGGCGCTTGATCATCTCCAAAAGCGCCTCGACCAGCTCGCCGAGATTGTGCGGCGGGATGTTCGTG
>NZ_DFRG01000269.1:4243-4454 GCF_002378135.1 Thioclava sp. UBA3469 | reverse complement strand
CCATGCCGACCGCGATGCCGCTTGCGCCATTGGCCAGGAGATTCGGGAAGGCGGCGGGCAGCACGACCGGCTCGGTCAGCGTGCCGTCGTAATTCGGGCGGTAATCGACCGCGTCCTCGGCCAGACCTTGCAGAAGCGCTTCGGACGGAGAGGCCAGACGCGCCTCGGTGTAACGCGAGGCTGCCGGGTTATCGCCGTCGATATTGCCGAA
>NZ_DFRG01000269.1:0-3938 GCF_002378135.1 Thioclava sp. UBA3469 | reverse complement strand
GTTATCGCCGTCGATATTGCCGAAATTGCCCTGCCCGTCGACGAGCTTGTAGCGCATCGCGAAATCCTGCGCGAGACGCGCCATCGCATCGTAGATCGCCGCATCGCCATGGGGGTGGTAGTTCCCCATCACGTCGCCCGAGATTTTCGCGGATTTCCGGAAACCGCCGGTCGGCGACAGCTTCAGCTCGCGCATCGCGAAGAGGATGCGCCGATGCACCGGCTTCAACCCGTCGCGCGCATCGGGCAGCGCCCGGTGCATAATCGTCGAGAGCGCATAGGTCAGATAGCGCTCGCCGATCGCACGGCTCAGCGGTTCGGAACTGGTGGAGAGGGGATTTTCTTCGTCACTGCTCATGCCGATTTACTAAAGCCGCACCCGATCCCGGTCCAGCGGGAAAAGCAGGAATAAGAATTTCCACGGAACTTTTCCCCCGTCGGCGGAATTTCACCGACGTAGAGCAGAGAGAGTCGTGTTAACATTTTTGACGATTCCAGAGCTGCCAATTCGGAATCAGGGGGTTGAACATGGGTAAGTTGTTGTTGACCACTTTGGCGGGTATTTACGCCGTTATGGCCATCGCCGGACGCGACGTTCCCGGGAACGTCGAACAGGCCTCTGCGGCCACGTCGAATGACACCGTACAGGTCTCACGCGCCGCGAGCGATAATCAAGAGCTTTCGGCCAGCGAGGCCCCTCAAATTGTCGCGAAGGCTGCTGCATCACAAGCCAACACGCCGAAGATCGAGAAAGCCTCGTTGATCACCCGCGTCACGCCGAACGCGCGGATGCCGGGCCCCGAGCTCAAACCGTCGCCGGAATATCGCGACACCTCGGCGCCGAAAGTCGAAGGCGGCACGCTCTGGAGCGTGACAGCCAATGCGCTCAACGTGCGCTCGGGCCCCTCGACCAGCAACGCCGCGATCGACCGCGTCCGCAAGGGCGACGATGTGCTCGTCGTGGCCGAGATCGGCGGCTGGGCGAATGTGAAGATCGAGGGCGACGGCACCGAAGGCTGGGTCTCCAAGAAGTACCTGCGCCCGGCAAATTGACCTAAACCGGCCTGCCAGCCGCTAAAATCTTGCCTTTTCAAATGGCTCGAAATACCCCCGTCGGAGGCAAACCTCCGGCGGGTTTTTCTTTACACCGCCGAACCATTGGGAAGGCGCGCGCATGGCCAAGACGATCCTGATCACCGGATGCTCCTCGGGCATCGGCTATGACGCGGCCCACGGACTGAAAGCCGCGGGCTGGAAAGTCTTCGCCACCTGCCGCGGTGAAGAGGATTGCGAGCGCCTGCGCTCCGAGGGGCTGATCTCCTTCCAGCTCGACGTGGCCGATCCCGAAAGCATCGAGGCGGGCTTCAACGAGGCGCTGGCGCGTGGGCACGGCCGGCTCGACGCGCTCTACAACAACGCAGCCTTCGCCTGCCCCGGCGCCGCCGAGGACATCCCCCCCGGCGCACTGCGCGAGATCTTCGAGACCAACCTGTTCGGCCTGCACGACCTGACGACCCGCGCGATCAAGGTGATGCGAGCGCAGGGCGACAATGGCGAGGGCCGCATCCTGCAATGCTCCTCGGTGCTGGGCTTCGTCGGCCTGAAATGGCGCGCGGCCTATGCCTCGACGAAATTCGCGCTGGAAGGGCTCACCGATGTGATGCGCCTCGAGATGGCCGATACGGATATCAAGATCGTGCTGATCCAGCCCGGCCCGATCACCTCGAAAATCCGGGTCAACTCGATCCCGCCCTTCGAGAAATGGGTGGATTGGGAGAATTCCGCCCGCCGCGCGCAATACGAGGGCAGCCTGCTCAAGCGCCTCTACCAAAGCCGCGGCAAGCCCGACACGTTCGAACTGCCCCCTTCCGAGGTAACCAAGGCGATCCTCAAGGCGCTGGAGGCCCCGAACCCGAAGCCGCGCTACAAGATCACCACGCCGACCAAGGCAATCAGCGTCGTGCGCCGCTTCCTGCCCGACCGGATGCTCGACTGGGTGCTGGACAAGGGCTGAAAATCCTTTCGCATTTTCGTGATCTCCAGCTATGTCTTGAGCCCAGAGGGAGAGAGACTACATGCGCAACGACCCGTTATTTTATGTCGTCGCTCTGGCGAGTTTGGCGGTTCTGGTGATCTTGATGATCGGCATCGCGGGCTTCGGACGCGGGGGCGATTTCAACAAGAAACATGCCAACAAGCTGATGCGGTTGCGCATTGCCGCCCAGGCGGTCGCTATCGCACTGATCCTGTTGTTCGTTTATCTTAGAAGAGGTAGCTGATGGTCGTTCTCAATCGCATCTACACGCGCACCGGCGATGCCGGGGAAACCGCGCTCTCGAACGGGGTGCGCGTCGCCAAACATTCCGCGCGCGTGACCGCCTATGGCACCGTGGACGAGCTGAACGCGACCGTGGGCATTGCGCGCCTGCATGCGGATGAGGCGCTGCAAAAGCAGCTCTCCGTGATCCAGAACGACCTGTTCGATCTGGGCGCCGATCTGGCGCGCCCCGATATGGAGCATGACGACGAGGCGGGCTACCCGGTCCTGCGCATGGTCGAGTCACAGGTGACCCGGCTCGAGACCGAGATCGACGCGATGAACAAGAAGTTGGAACCTCTGCGCAGCTTCATCCTGCCGGGCGGCACGCCGCTTGCCGCGCACCTGCATATGTCGCGCACCGTGGCGCGCCGCGCCGAGCGTGAGGCCGTGTCGCTGGCCGCAATCGAAGGCGTGAACGAATGGGCGGTGAAATACCTCAACCGCCTGTCCGACTGGTTCTTCGTCGCTGCCCGGATCGCGAATGACGACGGCAAGGACGATGTGCTCTGGGTTCCAGGCGGGAGCCGCTAAGCGCCCCCTACAGAAAGCTCTGCGGATCGATATCGACCGCGAGCCGCGCATTGGTCGGCAGCTTCAGCCCCTTGAGCCAAGCCTTGAGCGCGCCCTGTAGCGGCGCGCTTTTCTCTGCCTTCACCAAGAGCCGCACTCGATGCCGCCCGCGCACCCGCGCGATCGGCGCAGGCGCGGGTCCGAAGACCTGCGCCCCGATCCGGCGCAGCGCGGCATCGTTGCGCGCCAAGTGATTGCCCACCTCAAACAGCGGCTGCAAATCCGGCCCCGACAGGATGATCCCCGCCATGCGCCCGTAAGGCGGAACGCCCTGCGCCTGCCGCGCGGCAGCTTCCTGCGCCCAGAACGCCTCCTCGTCGCCACCCAGAATGGCGCGGATCACCGGATGCTCAGGCTGATAGGTCTGCAACAGCGCCGCGCCCTTCTCCTCGGCGCGGCCAGCCCGGCCCGCCACCTGCCGCATCAACTGGAACGTCTTCTCCGCCGCGCGCAGGTCCGACCCCTGCAATCCCAGATCGGCATCGATCACCCCCACCAGCGTCAACCGCGGGAAGTTATGCCCTTTCGCCACGATCTGCGTGCCGATGATGATATCCGCCTCGCCCTGCGCGATCTCCGCGATCTTCTCCTTCAGCGCGCGGGCCGAGCCGAACAGGTCCGAAGACAGCACCGCCAGACGCGCCTTGGGAAAGTGCTCCGCGACCTCCTCGGCCAGCCGCTCCACCCCCGGCCCGACAGGCGCGAGTTTCCCCTCCACCTCGCAGCTCGGACATTTCACCGGGATCGGCTTGGTCTCGCCGCATTGGTGACAGACGAGCCGCTTGAGGAAACGGTGCTCCACCATCCGCGCGTCGCAATGGTCGCAGCCGATCTGATGCCCGCAGGCCCGGCAGATCGTGACTGGCGCATAGCCGCGACGGTTGAGAAACAGCATCGCCTGCTGCCCCTCGGCCACCCGCGCCAGCACCTCCTTCACCAAAGTCGGACCGATCCAATGCGCGCTCTCAATCGCTTCGTCGCGCATGTCGATCGTGCCCATCTCGGGCAGTTCCGCCGTGCCGAACCGCGCGCCCAGATCGAGCCGCTGA
>NZ_DFRG01000268.1:0-5236 GCF_002378135.1 Thioclava sp. UBA3469 | reverse complement strand
GACACCATGTTCGCGCAGATGCGCGGCCGGACCCACGCCCGACAGCATCAACAGCTTCGGCGTGTTGATAGAGCTGGCCGCCAGCACGACTTCCGAGCTCGCCCGGACCACCTCGATCTGGCCCTTGCGCTTGATCTCGACGCCGACGGCCTTCTTGCCATCGAAGACCACGCGCCGCGCCAGACCGCGGACGATCCGCAGCTTGCCGGTCTTGAGCGCCGGGCGCAGATAGGCATTGGCCGCCGACCAGCGCCGCCCCTTGTAGATCGTGGCCTCCATCGGCCCGAAGCCTTCCTGCTGCTGGCCGTTGTAATCCTCGGTCACCGGGTAGCCCGCCGCCTTGCCCGCCGCGACGAAAGCGTCGAACAGCGGGTTGGCGCGCGGCCCGCGCGTCACATGCAGCGGCCCCGAACGGCCGCGCCACTCGGTCTCTTCGCCGCCATGCCAATGCTCCATCCGCTTGTAATAGGGCAGCACGTCGGCATAGCCCCAGCCGGTCGCGCCGCTTTCCTCCCAATGGTCGAAATCGCGCGCGTGGCCCCGGACATAGACCATGCCGTTGATGCTCGACGAGCCGCCCAGCACCTTGCCGCGCGGGGTCGCCAGACGCCGACCGCCCAGATGCTCTTCAGGTTCCGACTGAAAGCCCCAGTCGTAGATCCCCATATTCATCGGATAGCTCAGCGCGCCGGGCATCTGGATGAACGGCCCCGCATCCGAGCCGCCATGCTCGATCACCACGACGTCGCGGCCCGCTTCCACGAGCCGATACGCCAGCGCCGAGCCACCCGAGCCCGCGCCTACGATCACAAATTCTGCCGAAACACTCATATCTTCCCCTTGGCGGAAATATCCCGGGGGCGCCGGTTGGTGCGCCATCGGTCCGAGGACCAACCGGCGACGGGCAGCGCCCCCAGCCTCCCCAAATTCGAACTCAGTAAGGGCTCTCGACCGGCCCCATGCCGACATAGACGGATTTGAGCTGCGTATAATGCTCCACCGCCGCGCGCGAATTCTCGCGCCCGAAGCCCGATTGCTTGACCGCGCCGAAGGGCATCTCCACCGGCGTCAGGTTATAGGCGTTGATCCATGTCGTGCCCGCCTGCAGCTGGCTGACGACGCGGTGGCCGCGCGCCAGATCGCCGGTAAACACACCCGCGGCGAGGCCGAACTGCGTGTCGTTGGCCCGCGCGATCGCCTCTTCCTCGGTCTCGAAATCCAGCACCGACATGACGGGGCCGAAGATTTCTTCCCGCGCAATGGTCATGTCGTCGGTGACATCGGCGAAGACCGTGGGCTGCACGAAGAGCGGCCCCTCGTTGCCCGCAGAGCCGCCGCAGACCAGCCGCGCGCCCTCGGATTTCGCGCTTTCGACATACGACATCACCTTGTCGAACTGCGCCTTCGAGATCAGCGGACCGAACTGCGTTTCCTCATCCAGCGGATCGCCCGCGACGATGGTCTCCGTGCGCTCTTTCAGACGGGCGAGGAATTTTTCCTTGATGCCCTTCTGCACGAAGACCCGCGTCCCGTTGGAACAGATCTGCCCCGAGGAATAGAAATTCCCCAGCATCGCCGCCCCGATCGCGCTTTCGATATCGGCGTCGTCGAACACGATCATCGGGGATTTGCCGCCCAGTTCCATAGTGACGTGCTTCATGCCCGCCGAAGCCGCCTGATAGACCTTCGCACCCGTCGGCACCGAACCCGTCAGCGAGACTTTCGCGATGCGCGGATCGGTGGACAGCGCCGCCCCCACCGGGCCGAAGCCCTGCACCACGTTGAAGATACCCGCGGGCATCCCGGCTTCGATGAAGATCTCGGCGAGCTTCAGCGCGCCCAGCGGCGTCATCTCGGAGGGTTTGAACACCATCGCGTTGCCGGTCGACAGCGCGGGCGCGGATTTCCAGCAGGCGATCTGGCTGGGATAGTTCCACGCGCCGATTCCTGCGCAGACGCCCAGCGGCTCGCGGATCGTATAGGCGAAATCGCCGCCCAGCGGCATCGTCTCGCCGGTCAGCGTCGGCGCGAGACCTGCGAAATATTCCAGCGCCTCGGCGCCCGAGGGCCAGTCGGCCTCGCGGGTTTCCTGAATCGGCTTGCCGGTGTCGAGGGTTTCCAGCAGCGCCAGCTCCTCGGCGCGCTCGCGGATGATCGCGACGGCACGGGTCAGGATGCGACCGCGCTCGACCGGGCGCAGTGCGGCCCAGTCCTTCTGCGCCTCAACTGCCCCGGAAATCGCGGCGTCGATCACCGCAGGCGTCGCGGCATGCAGCTTGGCGATCACCTCGCCGGTGCCGGGATAGGTGACGATCAGCTCGTCGCCATCGGTATCTTCCATCCAGTCGCCATTGACGAAATGGCTCGCTTTCGGCTGTGCCCTCATTGGTGGACCTCCAATTCTTTTTCCAGATGCGCCAGCACCAGATTGCAGGCGGCCTCCCGGTCGGGATCGCCCGCGACCAGCGCCGCGCGGATGTAGACGCCGTCGATCAGCGCGCCCAAACCCTCGGCCACGGAGCCCGCCCGGTCGCCGACCAGCGGGCGCAGCCCGTGCACGAGATTCGAGCGCAGACGGCGCTGATAGATATGCAGCAGGCGCCGCGCATCGGCGCTCGACTGCGCGAGCACGTAGAAGTTCAGCCACGCGGCAATCGCCTCGTGCCGGAACGAGCCCGCCGCGAAAGAGCCCATCACAACTGCGCGAACACGCTCGTGCGGGGTCTGTGCCATCGCCATCGCACCGCGCACTTCCGCGCCGTAGATCGACAGGATCGAGCGCATCGCGGCGAGGAAAATCCGGTCTTTCGACCCGAAATAATGGTGCGCCAGCGCCGAGGACATACCTGCGCGCCGGGCGATCTGCGCGACCGTCACGTCGAGCGATCCCGCCTCGCCCACTGTCTCAATAGTCGCTTTGACCAAGGCAGCGCGCCGTATAGGCTCTGCTCCAAGCTTCGGCATGTTCGGCCTCCTTCCGGGTGGCTTGCTTGCATGTCGAGCTAGAACATGTTTATTGACTCGTCAATCAACAACCGCATCCCGCGGTTTTTCTTAACGCTGCACAGGGAGAAAAAAGCATGAAACTTCGTTCCACGCTCCTCGCAATGGGGGCTGCGCTCTCGCTCGGGCTGGCAGGCACCGCGCCCGCACAGGCCGCCGATTGCTCGAAAGTGACCTTCTCCGATGTCGGCTGGACCGACATCACCTCGACCACCGCGGTCGCGACCACGATCCTCGAAGCGCTCGGCTACGAGACCGACACCAAGGTGCTCTCGGTTCCGGTGACCTACGAGGCGCTGTCGAAAGGCGATGTCGACGTGTTCCTCGGCAACTGGATGCCCTCGATGGCCGCCAACGTGGATCCCTACACCAAGGACGGCACGGTCGAGACGCTCGGCACCAACCTGACCGGCGCGAAATACACGCTCGCGACCAACGCCGCCGGTGCCAAGGCCGGCATCAAGGACTTCTCCGACATCGCCAAGCACGCCGACGAGCTGGACAACCAGATCTACGGCATCGAGCCGGGCAATGACGGCAACGCGCTGATCCTCGACATGATCGACAAGGACGCCTTCGGCCTGAAGGACTTCGACCTGAAGGAAAGCTCCGAGCAGGGCATGCTCGCGCAGGTCGCGCGCGCGGACAAAGCCGACAAGCCGATCATCTTCCTCGCGTGGGAGCCCCACCCGATGAACTCCAACTTCGACATCACCTACCTGTCGGGCGGCGATGACTTCTTCGGCCCCGATTACGGTGGTGCGACGGTCATGACCAATGTCCGTGCGGGCTATGTCGACGAATGCCCGAACCCGGGCAAGTTCGTCTCCAACCTGAAGTTCACCCTCGGGATGGAAAACGAGATCATGGGCAAGATCCTCGACGAGGGCGATGATCCCAAGGACGCCGCGAAGGCTTGGCTCAAGGCCAACCCCGACGCTTGGAAAGCATGGCTCGACGGTGTGACCACGAAGGATGGCGGCGACGCGCAGGCAGCGGTCGAGAAAGCGCTGAACTCGTGAGCCTTCGGGCGAAATATTCGCGCGGGCGACAGGGCATGCCCCTCCGCCCCCGCTTCCCCTCGGTCCGCGCCCTCACCGGCGCGGCCCTTCTCTTCGCGGGGATGATCGCAGCGCCCCTCACCCCGGCGCGCGCCGCCGATTGCCCGGACGCCGGGGCCCTGCACGCGGCGGGCGTCACGCTCACCCGCAACACCCCGAAAATGGCGCAGGCCTATCGCTACGAGAACGGCACGCTGACCTCCTACCGGGTCGACGATCCCGAACTCGGCCGGCCGCCCAAGCGCGAGCGCTACGACCATCCGCTGGCGGTGAGCCTGCAGGAAATGGACGGGCGCAGCTTCGCGCTCATCTATGACGACGACCCCGCGCGCCTCGACCAACTGCCGCAACTGGGCAACTGGCGCACCCCGGTGAGCCTGAAAGTCGACGGCGAGACCAAGGATCGCGGCACCATCTCCTACGCCTATCGCGGCACCGGCTCGGTGCAGATCGGCGCGTGCCGCTACGATGTCTGGCAGGTCGTCGAACGGATCGCGATGGGCAAGCTGCGCACCGCCTTCCTCAAGGAATTTTCCCCCAAGGCCGGGCTGGTCCTGCGCGTCACCAAGCTCGACCCCGAAACCGGCAAGGCGCAATCGCAAGTCGCCTTCGACCGCATCGAGACGCGCCAGAAATAACAAACCGCAAGGACAGCTATGAACTGGTTGACCGATACCAAAATCCCCGTGGGCAAGACGGCCAAGATCGTGATCGACTGGCTGCAGGACCACGCCGCACCGCTCTTCGACGCGCTCTCCGTCGCGTTGAAAGCGCTGATCGACGCAACGCTCTGGGTGCTGCAAGGCCCCCCGCCCCTTCTCGTGATCCTCGCCTTCGCGGTGATCGCCTACCTGCTGCAACGCAGCTGGAAGATTTCGCTCCTGGTGATCGTGGGCTTCCTGTTCATCCTCAATCAGGACTACTGGGAGGAAACCACCGAGAGCCTCACCCTCGTGATCGCCGCCTGCGTGGTCTGCATGGGCATCGGCGTACCGATCGGCATCGCCGCCGCCCACCGTCCGCGCCTGTATTCGGTGCTGCAGCCGGTCTTGGACCTGATGCAGACGCTGCCGGCCTTCGTCTACCTGATCCCGGCCATCGTCTTCTTCGGCATCGGCATGGTGCCGGGCCTGATCGCCGGCATTTACCAACGCGACGAGCTCGCCATCGAC
>NZ_DFRG01000048.1:674-13009 GCF_002378135.1 Thioclava sp. UBA3469 | reverse complement strand
TCGCGTCTGGCGCACCACTTGCGCCGGTAGGTGAACTATCGCGGGCGGTCCGCGGTCGGGCGGTGCCGAAGGGTCAGCGTTCAGGCCGAAGCGCATGGCGATCGGGGCGTCTTCGATGATGTTTGCGTCCCCGATCCCGGCGCAGCTCCGGCGTAGCGTGGAGGAACGATCGGGACGCGGATCCGGATCGATCAACATTCTTTAGTCTGGAGACCATCACCATGAAACATCTGCTTCTCGCCACCGCTGTCGTTCTCTCCGGCGCCGGAGCCGCCCTCGCAGGCGGTAACGTGTCGCTCACCGACCAGATGGGCTGGTTCAACGGGTCGAGCACGACGCAGCTTGGCATGAACAACTCGGCCATCACCGTGCAGCGCGACTACGGCAACACCAGCACCACGGTGCAACGTGGGATCGCCAACTTCTCGGGCACCGGTCAGACCGGCGCGTTCAACAACTCGATCACCGATCAGCTGGGCCTCGGGAACTACTCGTCCACCATTCAGGGCAATGTCGGCAACTCGTCGGCCACGGTCCAGACCGGTGTCGGCAACGTGTCGAGCACGGTTCAGAACTGACGTCCCATGGTTGATCGGGCGGGCTGCGATCCGCCCGATCAACGTCTTGAAGGCGGCTGCTGTGCCGTCGCGACAGCAACAAGGAGAAAGGTTATGAGTTTCGCAACACAGATGAGAGCCCCCACGGCGCCCCCCGCGATCCTCGCGACCGGGCTTTTGGCCGCTCTGGCATTGGGCGTTATCGCGAAGGAAGCTGCGGCGCAGAGCCGGCCTTTCTATGATCCGAGTAGCGCCCCCATCGCATCCATCACCCCGCAGCCATCACGCGGCAATGTGGCCGTCACGCAGCAGCAGGGCAGCTTTAATGACGCCTCCACCACGCAGAGCGGTCACAACAATGTCGCGGGCACCGTCCAATCGGGCTCTGGTTTCGGCAGCTCGATCTCTCAGCTCGGCAACTACCAGACGGAGACCCATTTCCAGGGTGAGACCCGGCTGGGTGTGACCCGCAGCGGGAGCAGCGTTGGCGGAAACGGCTCGATCGGCATTCAGTTCGAGCTGAAATGAAACCGATAGCCGTCCGTTCAGCCCCGCCCGTCGCAACGCGTGCGGGGCAGGGGGACGAGAAAGGAGGCACACCATGCCTCGGAACCTGCAAATGCTCGACTACCTGCGTCGTGGAGGGCTGCTTGTCCTCATCGGAGGGATGCCATTCGGAATGGCGCTCGCGATGAGTGCGCAAAGCTCACAAGGCGCAGCCCCTCTCAGCTGCGAGATCGCAGAGCGCCCCGCAGCTCCGCATCTCGAGCTGACCGCGCGGGTGCAATCGGCGCGCGCAATGCGCGGGCGCTACTCCTTCACCGTGATCTCGAGCGGTGCGGGCGGCACCTCCAGTACCACGCAGGGCGGCGCTTTCGCCACCCGCGCGGACGAGGCGCAGACGCTGTCCAAGGTCTATGTCTCCGCCGGTCCACATGCCGTCGTCTCGGCGCGACTGGACGTCGAAGGCGAGGGTGGCGTGACCTGCAGTGCAAAAAAGTGATCGTCGGGCCCCGCTGATTCCGCCTCTGTCCGCGCCGCACATTGTCGGCGCGCATAGGCAAGCTTGATGACTGTCATTGTCGAAATTTCTCCGTGGTGGAGGATTCCCTTAATCAGAGGGTTAAGGGGATTTCGCCATGTCTTTGAGCATGCACGCTGAGAACGGCGCAGCGGTCGATCAAATTTTCACATCTGCCATCGAAGGGGATCTATTTCGGTCCGTGCTCGCGGTCGTCGCGATGAATTTTCCCGAAGCGACGCCGATGATTGTCGGGCTGGAACGGATGCAGGGCGCGGGGAACTTCCTGCTTCTCGATACGCCGAACCCGGAACTGCGCCGGGCCTTTGCCGAGGAGATGCGCGCCCCCGATGGCTGGGCGCACAGTCTGCACGGGCAGGAGATCGGCCGGGTCTATGACGACGGCGATCTCGGTGCGGAGACGGTGAATGGCGGGCCGATGGGTCAGGTGCTGCGCCGGACGAGCCCGCCCAGGACCTGTCTCGCCGGGGTCCTGTTCGATCGTGGCGAGCGTCATCTTCTGGGGATCGAACTGCGCTATCCGCGCCATCTGGAGGCGGAGCTGCGGCGGCCTTTGAAGGACTTTCTGACCCGGCTCGCCCGGCAGCTCGATGTGGCGACGCGGATCATGGAGGTGCGCCAACGGCTCGACGCGGCCGAGCGTCTGAGCGGTAATCTTCTGGAAATTCTGCCCTTCTCGGTGGTGCTGTGCAACGAGCGGCGCAATGTTTCGCGGATGAACGGGCGGGCGCGGGCGATCCTGCGCAATGGCCGCGCGCTGCAGGTTTCGCCAGATGGAACATTGCGGCTGTCCGATCCCGTCGTAGACGACGAATTTGCGACCCAGATCCAATCGCTGCAAGGCAGCCTGCGCCAGCGCGTCGCGATCATGTCCGTGCCGCGAAATCGCGGTGAGCCGCGCGAGATCCTCACAATCATCCGGCTGGCCGCGGGCGAGGCGGTTGGCCTGCCGGGCGCCGGGCCGAATTTCGCGGTGATCTACGAAGACCTCGATATGCCGCTCGAACTGGATCAGGATTTTCTCTGGCGGCTCTTCGGCATGAACGCGAAGGAGGCCGATCTCGCCCTGGCGCTGCTGGCGGGGGAGTCGATCGGCGAGCTGGCTTCGCGCCGACGGATGTCGAAGGAAACCTTGCGCAATCAGCTCGCGGCGGTGATGCGCAAGACCGAAACGTCGCGCCAACAGGAGCTGGTGGCCCTTCTGAGCCGCCTTGCTACGATCAATGCGACGGCGTGACGGCATAGTCCGCCCCCTCGGGTTCGCCCTCGGCGGGATGGTCGCGCTGGCCGCTCTGGCGCCTCCGGCGCTCGCGCAGCCGCCCTCGATGTGGCAGGGCTGGTCGCTCGCGCCGCCCCAACGCGGACCGTTCGTGCCGGGGCTGGGCACCCAGATCACCGGAGAGGACGGGCGCGGTGTGGAGTTCGGGCTGCAAGGCCCCATGCGCCCTCTGCAAATCCTGCCGCAGGCGGGCTGGACCCCGGATTTCTCGACCCGGCCTCAGCTCGGTCTGAGCTTCGGGCGCGGCTCCGGTTTCGCGCAGGCGCAAGCTGTCTCGGGTCTGCCGAGTTCCGGCACGCTCCTTCTGACGGGGCCGCGCACGGGGCAGGGCAATATCGCGATCGATCTGAACCCGATGCTTGGCGCGGGGGGCACGCTGTCGGGGGCGAATGCGACAGCCTCGCTGTCCCTTCCCGACGGGCATGGCGGCACCGTTCATATCGAGCAACAATCCTTCTCGCCCGCAGTCACTGGCAATCGCATCGAGACCTACGCGTTTTCGCCCGGCGCAGGCGGGGGCGGCTTCGCGGCGCTCAGTCTCGATGGCGCTACCGGAGAGGCCACAGCTCTGGCGGCCGTGTTCGATCCGGGCGGGTTTTCCGTTATCGGTCTCGGGGCGCCGGACAGCGTGAAGGTCGCGCAACGGGTCAGCGCGCATAGCCGGGTGCGCGAGCTGGGCGGCGTGATCGCGAGCCCGCTGGGTCACAGCCGCGACTGGAGCTGGGGCCCGCGTCTCGGCTTCGGGGATCTGTCGCGCCACACGGGCGAGACCTACACGACGACGGCCTCTCTCACGGCGAGCCGGGCCATCCCGGCCATCGAGAGCGCGCGCCGCACGCGCCTGCACGAGCGCAGCCAGAGCCTCACCTTGGGGCTGGGCGGGCGGCGTCTCGTGACCAGCGACCTGTCCTTCGGCCTCTATCTCGATCTCGGCGCAAAGGCGGTGTCGGCAAGCGGGCGCAGCGAGGAAACCCTCTCGATCCCGGGGCTCGCCTCGGCCAGCAACGCGCCCGAGCGGTCCCGATATTCCCATGTGGAACCGGTCCTGCGGGCGGGCATGGTCTTCGAGCAGCAAATCGGCCGGAACAGCGCCTTCGCCGTCTCTCTGGGGGTGCAGGAGACGGGGCAGGCGTCGCTCATTTCGCGCTCTTCGGGGACGACGACGGTCGGCTCCGGTTCGGTCTCGGCGGCGGCGCTCTCGACCGCGGGCGAGACCATCCGGCATGACGAAATTCGGTGGCGGCACGGGTTTGAGGGAACGATAACGTTTAATTTCCTCTACCGTTTCTGACCCTTGATCACCATCAAAGACAGGGCGGACAGGGCGCGCCGATCATGACATAATTCGGGAAAGGGTTTTGCGGCGCCATCAAAAGCGCGGCGGCGCTCCCGATAGGTGCGGAGGGGATAGGAGGTCGCGCCTGTGGAACAGCAGACAATTCTCGTCGTCGAAGATGATCCTTGCGTACGCGGCGCGCTGCGGGACTGCCTTGAGGCGGAAGGCTGGGCGGTGCGCGAGGCATCGGACGCCACTGGCATGATGCAGGAGATCGAAGCGGGCGACGTCGATCTCGTGACGCTCGATCTGGGGCTGGGGGCCGATGACGGGCTCGCACTCGCGCGTGTCCTGCGCGGGCGCAGCAATATTCCCGTCATCTTCATCACCGGGCAAGGGCAACCGCTCGACCGGGTGCGCGGTCTGGAAGCGGGGGCGGATGACTACATCGTCAAACCCTTCGCCGCGCGCGAGGTCGCGATCCGCATCCGTCGGGTGCTCGATGGCTACCGGACCCGCAACCTGCCGTGCGAGCGGCTGCGCATCGATCACAGCAGTATCGACCTGCGTCACGGCGTGATCGAGCATAATGACGGTCGCCGCGAGGATCTGACCGGAACGGAGGCGAAACTGCTTGAGTTGTTCCTCAGCCGCCCGGAGCAGGTGCTCTCGCGCGACGACATCAACCGGGTGCTCCACGGGCGCGACTGGTCGCCCTATGACCGGACCATCGATACCCATATTGCCCGGCTTCGACGCAAGATCGAACCGGCGGATGATGCCAATCGGATGATCCGATCCGTGCGCGGCGTGGGCTATGTCTTCACCGGCCAGATCATGGGGTAGGTCCCTCCGGCTTGAGCGCACGCGCGACCGCCGCACTCAACGTCGAGAGAGAATAAGGCTTCGTGAGCAATTCCACCTCGCGTTCGGCTTCGGGGCGCCCGGAGAAATGCTCGGACGTATGGCCAGAGGTCAGAAGGACGGGCAATGCGGGATCGCGGGCGCGGGCGCGATCGACAAGGTCGAAGCCCGAAAAGGTGCCGGGCAAGACGACGTCGGAAAACAGCAGCTCGACCGGCTCCCCCGCCTCGATCTGTTCCAGCGCCTCGGATGCGTTCGCGGCCTCGATCACCGCGTAGCCCAGAGCCTCCAGCCGGTCGAGAACTGCCTCGCGTACGAGCGGATCGTCCTCGACCACCAGCACCAACTGACCATCGCCCATTCGCAGCGCGTCGTGATGGTCGGCAGGCGCGGGCGTGGGCTCCCCCTCGGTCTCGGGCAGATAGAGCGTGATCGTGGTGCCTTTGTCGGGGGCCGTGTCGATATGCAGGAATCCGCCCGCCCGCGCGACCGAACTCGCCACGCTGGTCAGACCGAGCCCGTTCCCGACCTGCGCATCCTTGGTGGTGAAAAACGGATCGAGAGCCTGCCTGCGCACGTCCGGGGTCATGCCCTGTCCGGTATCGGTCACGCTCACCGTGAGGAAGCAGCCATGCCGCGCGCCGTCGATCTCGGCGGCCTGATGCGCGTCGAGCCGCGCGCAGCCGGTCTGAATGGTGATCGTACCGGTGGCCGTCATCGCGTCGCGCGCATTGATGACGAGATTGAGCAGCGCGCCGTCCAACTCCCCGCGATCCATGTAGACTTGGCCGTGATCGGCGCCGGGCAAGAGACGCAGATGCACCTGTTCGCCCAGCACACGCTCCAGCAGCGTCCATGTCTCGGCGAGCTGCGCATCGAGGCCGAAGCGGACCGGTTTGGGCGTCCGCGCTCCGGCAAGGGCCAGAAGCCGCTGATTGAACCCAGCGCCGATCTGCGTCGCGTCGATCGCGCGTTCCAGATGGGTGCGCGCGATATCTGCCATCTCGGCGCGCGAGGCAAGCTCCAGATTGGACAGGATGACGGTCAGCAAATTGTTGAAATCATGCGCAATAAGGCCCGCCATTCGGCCCACGGTTTCCAGCCGCTGCGCCTGTACCAGCGCCTCCGATATCCGCGCGCGCTCCGTGCGATCGAGGATCGCGCCGACGACGCCCAGCGGACGGGGCGGATCGCAGGTCTCATCAAACCGGATATTGCCGCGCAACTCGATCACCTTGGGCTCGGCGCTATCGGCAAGCTTGAACTCGATCGAAAACTTTCGGCTGCCGGTTGGGTCCAGCGCCGCGCGATAGACCGCGTCGAACTGCGCACGATCCTCCGGCGCGGCGAGGGCGAGCCATTTCTCGTAGCTGTCGGGCACCTCCTGCGTCTCCAGAAGCTGCCGGGCGGATCCGGTCGCGAGGAACGCATCACGGTCGAAATCCACTTCGAACAGGGCGATCCCGGCGGCATCCATCGCCTCGGCGATCCGTTCCGCGCGCAGAGCGGTCGGCGGCTGCGAGTCCTTCCCGGCGCTGATATCCTCGATGATGAGAATGATCCCCACGACGCCGCCGTGGCGGTGGATCGGTGCGGTAATCCAGCGGTTCCGGATCACACGCCCATCGGGGAGCGTCGTCCGGGTCTCGTCGCATTGCACAACCTCTCCGGCGAGCGCCTTATCGCGCGCGGCGGGGTAGCCCTCTGGCAGCCAGGGCAGCAGGTCGCCGTCACCCGGTTCGCTCGCGCCGGAGAGATCGACGCCGTAGGTCTCCTGAAACGCCGCCGAGGTCGCAACCAGACGCATCGCGGTGTCGAACACCGCGACCGGGATCGGCATCAGAGAGATCATGTCTCCCACACCATCGGCTAGCGCCGCGCGCGAGGCACGCGTCTTCGGCCCGGTGTCTTCGCGTTTGGAATTTACCACTGGCGCCACCTCATTTCGCGCTTGGCACCACGCCCTGATCACTCATGAAATCATACTCGGTTTCGTGTCCCGCCGTGGAGGAAAGACGAAAAAACGCACAAAACTATACCTGCCGGGCCCGCCGCTGAGAGGCAGATCCGGCCTTCCAATTGCGGTCGCTCAGACCGGGGTCGCGTGGCGGTGCTCGCCGAAACCCGCCCCTTGCAGGGAGGTCATGAACAGGTCCTGCACCTGCTTCTGGCTGTCGAATACCGCCTCCGTCATCTCCTCGGCATATTGCCCCCAGAGGCGGCGATAGAGCGCGGAATAATCGTCGATCGCGCCGGAATAGAACTCCGACCAGGCGGAGGCGATTGCAGCGGGATCGCCGGGATTGGACAGGCTGGCAAGCAGGGCGCGGTCGCAGGTGATGCGATCGGTGGTGAAGCGCAGCCATTCCTGATTGAGCTGCAACATGCGATCGGCCGCCTGAGTTTGCATCGCAACGATCGGGCCAAGCAGTGCCGGGTCCGGCCCGTCTGGCGGTAGCAGGCGTTTCACGAGCTCAGCATAGCCCGCGCTGGTGCGGGCGGTCGCGTCGGATTTGCGTGGCATAGGGGCCTCCCGGGATGTGATCTGACACATCGCGAGCTTTGCCGCGCGTGAGGCCGCGCGCATTGACCACGATCAATGCAGGTTGCGCGATGTGTGATCCACCGAGACATTCCGGGCCGGCGCGTCCTCGTTCTATCGCTGCCCTCCGCGTGTGGCGAAGTCCGGTGTGCGCCCGGGCGCATGTCCCTCGGACCCGAGTTTTGAGACGGGTGCTTTTCCGCCCCTGGACCATGTCTCGCGTTGAGACAGGCGCGGTGCGGGATCGGGCTCGGCAAGGGCCGCGCCGATCCGCTCGTTCTGGTATTTCGCAAGCCGTCGCAAGCGTCCGAGATCCCTGACCTCGAGATGGTCGGGCGCAAGCAGGCGGATCGCGCCACGCTCTTCGATCTGGTGCAATGCGCGGCACAGGGTCTCCACCGTCATGTCCAACAGCGAGGCCAGATCGCGCCGGGTCAGCACGATGCGAATTTGCGGTGTGCTGCCGTCGGGCGCACCGGGGAGCTGTTCGATCAGCCAAAGCGCGAGCCGCTGCACGGTGCTGCGCCCGCGCATTTTCACGACGCTCAACTGCAACTCCTCGAACTGCCGATTGAGGGCCGACAGACAGCCGCGGAAGATCTGCGGATGCGTTTGCAGGAAATTGTGCCATGTCTGGCGCGGCATCCAGCAGATCGCGGTGTCGGTGGCGGCCTCGCTGGAAAACCCGTTCACCTCGCGGTCCGGATCCCCGATCAGGTGCCCCGCGCGTAGAATTTGCAGAACGTATTCGTCCCCGCCTTCGGTCAGAACGACGACCTTCACAAGGCCGGAGGCGACGATGCCGACCCGTTCCGCCACTTCGCCCTGAGCCGCGATCTCGGCCCCTTGGTGATAGGTTTCACGGTAGCTGCGATGCGCAAAATCGAGGAGCGCTTCGCTCTCGAAGGCGCTGCAAAGTCCTGTCTGGCGCGCGATGCAGTCCTCGCATTTCGCGTCGACTTGCGGCCGTATGGCCTGAGTATTGAACATATTCCCCCCCTTTATGCCCCCCGATCGATGGCAGTGGTCGGGCAACACGCGTCTTTTGTGACTGCAGGAATCTTGCCGCCTCAGGGGCCATCTGTCAGGCGAGAAATTGTAGAGAAATGTAGATTTCCGAAATATGAGAGGCATTTCGCGCAATAATATTGCGTATCGTGGCGCGCTGACTGACCTGCGGTGCGCCATCGGCGGAGTTTTGAAACGCGCATTAAAACGGCCCCGCCGGCCGAGCCTTGGGGACAGACGCGCGGTGGCCGGCGGGTTTCGCGAAAGGCTCTTCGAGCAGACTCGAACGGGTGAGGTAGCCCCAACCCTCCGCGAATATCCAAGTATACGCCCGCGCGGCGCGCGTAGCATTATTGGGCGTCAATCGCAGCCACGACCGCGCAGGCTGCGGCCCTTCGTCAGGTTGCGCATCAACGCTCGGGTTTCGGTCCGCGCTCCGACCCAATCCAGTGCCTGAAGTGTGAAAAGACGTGTTGCCCCTCCGGGCGCCCTGCGTGGATTGGCAAAACCCTGCCCAGAGAGCGCACCGAACCGGGTCTGCGCGGTTCGCATTGACGGCGGTCAATGGCGCGGCGGGCCGGATGCGGTTTAGCTGAACGGGCCTCATAGCCAAGCTCGAAGGAGTGTGCGGATGTTTCGTTGGATCACCCCAGAAAACAGCCCTGACCTTCTCCCGCTGCCGCGTAAGCCACGGCAGGACAGCCGCGCGACGAAGACCATTCCCTGGCCTTTGTCGGGCGCGCGCGTTGAGAAAACGGGACCGGATCGCGCGCTGGAAGTCTCGGCGCTGAGCGACCTCGGGCTCTCGACGCAGGAGATCGCGCGCTATCTCGGTCTCGCCCTGCAGGAGGTCGCCCGGCTGCAAGAGGCGGATCTCGACCTCGGCGCAAGCCTCGACAACAACATGACCCCCGTCTATCGCACCCACGCGAAAGATATGCGTCGCGTGGGCTGAGCGGGCAGCTCTGCGATCACCCGCGGGTCATTGTCACCGCCATCTGGCAGAGGATCTCGAACATCACCGAGACGCCGAGGAAAGCGGTCGCGCCGGACGGGTCGAAGGGCGGGGAGACCTCGACCAGATCGGCGCCGACGATGTTGACCCCGTCGAGCAGGCGGATCACCTGCAGCGCCTGATAGGAATTTGGGCCGCCCACTTCGGGCGTGCCGGTGCCGGGGGCGAAGGCCGGGTCGATGAAGTCGATATCGTAGGAGAGATAGGTGGGCTTGGTGCCGACGATCTCGCGCGCCTCGGCCATCACATCCTCGACGCCGCGGGCGTGGAACTCCTCGATCGGGATCACGCGCACGCCGACGCTATCGGCGAAATCGCGGTCCTCGCTGTCATAGGTCGAGCCGCGAATGCCGATCTGCACGACGCGTTTCGGGTCCAGGAGACCCTCTTCGATGGCGCGGCGGAAGGGCGTGCCGTGGGTGTACATGTTGCCGCCGAAATAGCTGTGGAACAGGTCGGTATGACTGTCGAAATGCACCATGCCGAGCGGCTCGGGCGTGCCCAACGCGCGCAGGATCGGCAGCGAATTGAGGTGGTCGCCGCCTGCCGTGATCGGGCGGATGCCATGGGCACGGACGGTCTCGAAGAACCGGGTGATCCGGTCCATCGCATCCTGAATGTCGGCGGGGTTGGGGGCGACATCGCCGAGATCGGCACAATTGACCATCTCGAAGGGGCGCACGCCGGTCGCGCCGTTCTGCGCCCGGATCATCGTCGAGAGATCGCGCAGCTGGCGTGGCCCGTGGCGCGGGCCGGGACGGTTGGTGGTGCCGGAATCCCAAGGGCTGCCGATGAACCCGACCTGCACATCCTTCAGGCGCGGGTCGTCGAGTTCGACATGCGGCAGGCGCATGAAGGTCGGCACGCCCGCAAAGCGCGGCAGATCGAAGCCGGAAACCGGGTGGAAAAGGGGATCGCTGGACATGGGGTCGCTCCTGTCAGGTCATGACGCTGCCACCGTTCACGCCGAAGCATTGACCGGTGATGAAATTGCTCTGCGGGCCCGCGAGATAGCAGGCCATCGCGGCGATATCCTCGGGCTGGCCGAACCGGGCGAGCGGCGTCGCCATGTCGATTGCCAGCTGTTCGGGGCTCATCGAGGCGGGGCTCGTCATATCGGTCTCGATCGAGCCCGGCGCGATGGCGTTGACGAGGATCTTCGGTGCCAATTCACGCGCCAGCGTCCGGGTCAGCGCGATGATCGCGCCCTTCGAGGCGGTATAGGCGGACATTTCCTCGCGTCCGAGAAAGCCCAGATCGCTCGCGATATTGATGATCCGGCCTTCCTCGGTGCGGCGCACGAAGGCGCGCGACGCAAGGAAAGTACCGCGCAGGTTCACCGCGATCACGCGATCGAACTCGGCGATCTTCGTCTCGGCAATCGGGCTTTCGCGCAGGATGCCCGCGTTGTTCACGAGGATGTCGATCTGCCCGAAGCGCGACATGACGGCGTCGAACATCCCCTCGACCTGCGCCTCGTCGGAGACATCGGCGGGGAGGGATTCCGCCTCGGTCAGTTTTTGAAGCTCGGCCAGCGTATCGTGCGCCTGCGCATCGTCGGGATGGCAGAAGGCGACTTTCGCGCCCTGTTCGGCCAGCGCGAGCGCTATGGCGCGCCCGATCCCGCGCGAGCCGCCGGTGACCAGCGCGACTTTTCCCTGAAGGCTCATGACATTACCTCGCCACGGTCGACGTTGAGCGCCTGACCGGTGATATTCGCGCCAGCCTCGGACGCGAGGAACATATACGGGTCGGCCATATCGGCGGGCACCATCAGCCCGTCGATCGCTTGCGCGGCCATGATCTCGGCCTCGACCTCGGCCTCGCTGCGCCCGCTGGATTGCGCCAGTTCCCGCAGCGAATTGGCCGCTGGTCCGGTTTTCACCCAGCCGGGGCAGATCGCGTTGACGCGGATGCCGCGGGGGCCCAGTTCCTGCGCCCATGTCCGGGTCAGGCCCAGAAGGGCGTGTTTGCTTGCAACATAGGCCGAAAAGCCCGGCACGGCGGTGCGCGCCCAGATCGAGGCGGTGTTCAGGATGCGCCCGCCTTCGGGGATGCGCGAGATCAGCGCATCGGTCACGTTCTGCGTGCCGGTGATGTTGATCGCCACGATCCGCTCGAAGGTCGCATTGCCCAACGGGTTCGCACCGTTGAGCGGAGTGGGGCGTTCGAGGCCTGCATTGTTCACCAGCACATCGACGCGTTCGATATCGGCCAGCGCCTCGGTCACCATCGCGGCGTCGGCGATATCGCAGCGGATCGCGCGGACCTTGCCGGGCAGGCTTTCGGCAGCGTCATAGATAGTCTCTGTTTCGGACAGGATGATCAGGTCGGCGCCCGCGCGCGCGAAGCCTTCGGCAATGCCATAGCCGATCCCGCTCGATGCGCCGGTGACCAGAACGGTCTTGCCGGTGAAGTCGAATGTCACGCTCATTCCCTGCCGCGTCCTTCCTCTCGCATCAGCCGCATCAGATGGGCCTCCAGATCGGAGTAGCCGTCGAGTTTCACGGCCCTTTCCTTGTCGGCGATGCGGGTGCCTTGCTTGAACTCGGGCACGATCACCTCTTTCACGCGGCCCGGATGGCTCGAGAGAAAAACGATCTTGTCGGCGAGGAAAATCGCCTCCTCCAGATCGTGGGTGACGATCACCATCGTCGTGTTGGTCTTCTCGGCGACGTCGATCATCAGCTCCTGCATCAGCCAGCGGGTCTCGGCATCGAGCGCACCGAAGGGCTCGTCCATCAGAAGCAGT
>NZ_DFRG01000048.1:0-364 GCF_002378135.1 Thioclava sp. UBA3469 | reverse complement strand
CTCGTCCATCAGCAGCACTTCCGGGTCGTTGGCCAGCGTGCGCGCGATGGCGACGCGCTGACGCATCCCGCCCGAGAGCTGCGACGGGTAGGCCTCGGCGAATTTCCCGAGCCCCACGAGATTGATGAAACGTTCCGCGCGTTCGCGACGCTCGGCGGCCGGGACACCGTTGATCTGCATCCCGAACTCGACATTCTTGCGCACCGTCAGCCAGTCGAAGGAGGTGTAGGCCTGAAAGACCATGCCCCGGTCGCGGCCCGGCCCCTCGACGCGGCGTCCGCCGATGATGATCTCGCCGCCGCTCGGGGTCTCGAGCCCTGCGATCATGCGCAGGATCGTCGATTTCCCGCAGCCCGACGGGCCG
>NZ_DFRG01000082.1:32957-34067 GCF_002378135.1 Thioclava sp. UBA3469 | reverse complement strand
GCTCTTCGCGCACCTCAAACGCATCCTTGGCCTCGGACGCCTCCGACTACGTGGCCCGTGCGGCGCAAATGACGAATTTCTCCTCGCCGCAACCGCCCAGAACCTCAGGAAGCTGGCAAAGATCCTTCCCGCACCGCAGCAACCGCGAAAAGCCTTATAGGAAAGGCAGTCGCACATCACGAAAGCTTCCAATTTCTGCAATCGCGAACGGGTGTTTTTCCACAGAATCGGCGGTGAGCGGTCATTCGCTGCGCTCGGTCCCAATGTCTGCTATGCGAAGCTGTCCGTTCAGATCAAACGCGCCGGAAATGGCATAGCGCGTCGATTTGCGGTTTTGTGTATCACCTCTGGGTGAGCTCAGAGACCTGCTCCCAAAACGCGTTGAAGTGCTTGGCGTGCGCGCCATGTCCGACACTTCCGAAGCGTGAGGCAAATTGATACGCGCGCCCGCAGCTTCAGCAGCGCCGATTATCGCCTCATCTTCAAAGGCGAAGATACGGCTTGTGGCGATGGCTTTCGGGTCGCCGGATGCGCGGGCGAATGACCCTCAAGAGAGCGCCCCGATCACCGCGAGCGATCGGAGAGCTCCTTCCTCGGGAACTGCGATCCGCCCGGTCGTCAGGCGGATTTGCGAATGTCCTCAGCCCGCATCGCCAGCCAGTCTTCGAGCCAAAGCGTCGACACCGAGCCGGAGATGATGTCCGGCGCCATCAACAAGGCGGCATGAAGACTCGCTGTGGTCGGTTTCGGACCGATCTGAAGTTCGCCGAGCGCGCCTGCCAGCTTCGCCAAGGCGCCGTCGCGAGTACGGTCCCAGACGATGAGCTTTCCAAGGAGTGAATCGTAATAAGGAGGGATCGTGTCGCCCTCGCAGACGCCGGTGTCGAAGCGCACGCCCGGTCCGCCCGGAACCTTCAAGGTTTCGAGAACACCGGGGGCGGGGAAGAAATTCTTGTCAGGATTCTCGGCGTTGATGCGAACTTCGATGGCATGCCCCCGCGCGGTGATATCCTCTTGCTTGAGCGACAGCGGCTCGCCGCCCATGATCAGAAGCATCTCGCGCAGGAGATCGACGCCGGTGATCATCTCGGTGATCGGGTGCTCGACCTG
>NZ_DFRG01000082.1:13071-32650 GCF_002378135.1 Thioclava sp. UBA3469 | reverse complement strand
CGGTGATCGGGTGCTCGACCTGGATGCGCGTGTTCATCTCGATGAAATAGAACGCCTTGCGATCCATGTCGTAGAGATATTCGAGCGTCCCTGCCCCACGATAAGAGACACCTTCGGCAAGCCGAACCGCAGCGGCGCAAAGATCGGCGCGCACGGAATCGGGCAGCGCCACGGCTGGCGCTTCTTCCCAGACCTTCTGGCGGCGGCGTTGGAGAGAGCATTCCCGCTCGAACAAATGGACCGCACGGGTGCCGTCGCCGAGAATCTGCACTTCGATATGACGCGCGTTACGAATGAAGGCCTCGATATAGACCCCGTCATCGCCGAACCCGGCCCGAGCCTCGTTCATCGCCGTGGGGAGTGCGGCGATCAGCTCTTCTCGGGTATTGGCGATACGGATACCGCGCCCGCCACCGCCAGCGGCAGCCTTGATCATCACCGGGTAGCCGATCCGTTCAGCCACCTCGACCGCCGCGTCGAGACCGGCGACACGTCCGTCGCTGCCCGGGACCACTGGCACGCCTGCCTCGATGGCGGCCGTGCGCGCGTTTACCTTGTCACCCATCCGCTCGATCGTGGCCGCGTCGGGGCCGCAGAAGGTCACGCCCAACTCGCTTACGCGGCGGGCGAACTCGGCGCTCTCGGAGAGGAAGCCGTAACCGGGATGCACCGCATCCGCACCGCTCTCCGACACCGCTTTCAGGACCGCGTCGATGTCGAGATAGGACTTCGCCGCCGGCGCCGGGCCGATCACGACCACCTCATCGGCCATCCGCGCGGCCAGCATATCGCGGTCGGCTTCCGAAACGACCTGAACCGTCCGAATACCCAGATCTCGCGCTGCTCGGATGATGCGCACGGCGATCTCGCCGCGGTTCGCGATCAGAAGCTTCTTAATGCCGGAACCCTGCGACGTCATTCGGACACCTCGATCTCGCACAGCACATCGCCCGGCTCGATGCTTTCGCCATCGGGCGCTGCGTAACCCTTGAAGGTTCCCGCCACCTCGGCCTCGATCGGAATGTAGGACTTCATGACCTCCACGAGCGCGAGAGTATCCCCCACAGCCACGGCATCGCCGGGCGCCTTGAACGGCTCGGCTTCAGGCGACGGGCGGTGAAAGACGAGCCCCGGAAGTGCAGCTTCGATTTGCGTGATGGCCATATCGGGCCTCCTGTTGGTCTCGTGTTACTTGATGCGGGCGAGAACCCGGTCGAAGGCGGCCAGGAACTGGTCTGCGTTCTCTCGGGTGAAGACGAGCGGCGGGCGGATCTTGAGAACGTTATGCGTCTTCGAGCAGGCCGAGATCAGCACACGTTCCTCCCGCAGACCGTTGACGATGGCCGACGTCGCGGCCGCATCCGGCGTCTTGGCGGCGCGGTCAGACACGATCTCGACCCCGAGGAACAGCCCCGCGCCCCGGACGTCGCCGATGCAAGGATGGGCCTCCGCCCGAGCGCGGATCCCGTCCTGAAGATAGGCACCGATCTCGCGCGCGTTCTCGGTCAGCCCCTCGCCTTCGATCACGTCGAGCACGGCGGTCGCGGCGGCGATCGCGACCGCGTTGCCCCCGAAAGTGTTGAAATACCGCGCCTTGCGCCCGAATTCCTCGACCAGCTCCGGACGCACGGCAACGCCCGCGACCGGGTAGCCATTGCCCATCGGCTTGCCCATGGTGACGAGGTCGGGGACCACATCATGACGCTGGAAGCCCCAGAGCGCATCGCCGGTCCGTCCGAAGCCCGACTGCACTTCGTCGGCGATGTAGACAGCACCAGCCGCGTGTGCCGCGTCGACCGCCCCCTTGAGGAAACCGCGCGGCCCGTCGAAGACCCCATCGCTGGCGAAGATACCGTCGCAGATGAAGAGTGCGGGCTTGATGCCGTGCCGCTTCAGATCGGCGAAGGCGGCCTCGACGGCGGCGGCGAAATTCGCCGGCATGTCCTCGCCCTGACGATAGGCATCCGGCGCGGGCACGGTGCGCACATGCGGACCAAGGTCGACATTCGCGCCGAGCGAGGGGGAAAACTCGGAAACCGACTGGGTGATGCCATGATAGGCCGTCTCCGTCACGACGATCCCGAGCCCCCCGGTATAGGCCTGCGCGATGCGCACGGCGAGGTCGTTGGCATCGGACCCGGTGCAGGTGAACATCATGTGCCCGATCTCGTCCGGCATCGTTTTCAGAAGCCGTTCGGCATAATCGAGGATACTGCCGTGGATATAGCGGGTGTTGGTCGCGAGGATGCCGGCCTGCGTCGCGATCGCCTCGACCACCTTGGGATGACAATGGCCGATGGAGGTCACGTTGTTATAGGCATCGAGATAGGCGTTATCTTCTTGATCGAAGAGCCAGGCCCCCTCGCCGCGCACGAGATGCAACGGCTTGTCGTAGAAGAGACGATACGCCGGACCAAGCAGCGCCTTGCGCCGCTCGATCATCTCGCGCGTTTCAGGGTCGAGATCCGTGGCGCCTTCGTGGAAGGCGTTCACCATGCCGGTGTCAATATTCATGCGTTCACTCCATATCGCACGCGCTGAGCAAAGCCCGGGTCACGTCCTGGGTGGGAAGGGTCGCGAAACGGGCCATCGCCGTGCGGGCAGGTCCGTTGTTGCGCAGGATGTAGGCAGCGTTTTCGGGGTAGCGCGCCGCACGCCAGTTCGTGATCGTGATCGAGGCTACGAGGCGCGCCACCGTCAGATCGCGAAGCAGCTCCACCTCCTCGCGCTCGAGCGGCAAGACGGCGTGATAGGCGGCCACGAGACGCGCGATGGCGTCGAGCGGATCGTCTTCGCTCGCCAGATAGGAGGCGGCAACCGCAACATCGATGGCGAGATAAGTGTTCACCATGTCGCCGAAATCGAGAATGCCGGTGATCCGGTCCTGCTCGCTCGCATCCACGAGGATGTTATGGTGGTTCATGTCGTTATGGATCACCTGACGGCGCAGACCGCCGAGCGCAGGGGCAACCTGCGCCTCGAAATGATCGAGCTCGCGCCGCACCGCATCCGCCACCGCATCCTCGCCGAGGCTCTCGGTCAGTGGGCGCAGGCGCGGGAGATGCTGGATGTCCCACAGCAGTTCATGGCGCGCACCCGGATGGTCGAACCCTTCGAGCGCCCCGCCCAGCCGCGCCGTCATCGCGCCGATCCCGGACTGCATCCGCGCCGTCATCGGCACGTGATGCAGCGGCGTGCCGTCAAGCCAGGACAGAACCCGCACCACGCTGGTGCGCCCCGACGGCAGCTTTAGCCGCTGCGTGAACGCACCGTCGAGCGCAGCCACCGCGCGCGGAAGTGGAAGCTCGGGATCGACCCGGGCAACCCAGCGCAGCGCCGCGGTCTGGAACTCCGTGTTGAGCGGGTCCTCGACCGCATTCGAGATCTTCAGGATGTAGTCCTGCCCAGTCCCGGTCACGATGCGGAAATTCTGGTCTCGCTCGCAGGCGATTTCATGTGCGGAACCGTCGATCCCCCAGTGATCGTGCAAAAGCGTCTGGGCCTGATCCGGCGTCAGCCGCGGCGGCGCGCTGGCCAACAGCCCAGCCAGAAGGGAGTCTTGGTCGACCGCAGAGCCGTCTGTCATCATCGCTTCAGGCATTTTCCAGGATCTCGGGTTTGGTTTTTGCATCGATTTCGGCCCGCAGCGCCGCTGCGCCGTCGCGGTCCACACGGCGGAAACGCAGGGTCTCGTTCGGCTTGGCCTGCGCCAGCTTCCAGAAGGCGGCGCTCGCTATGGTGAAGGGGTTGATGAAGCCGCCGGTGCTCGGCGCGTCATTGACGAGGATGATCGGCGTCTGACCGGCAAGGTTCACAGCCCCCATCGGATAGCCGTGGTCGATGATGTTCGACGGGTCCTGCCCGTGATCCGGGGATTTGTTCAAAGCCTTGTCAGAAAACCCGAAATCCGGGCCGGTCAGGCGAATACCTGTGCGACTGCTCTTTGTCTGAATCTGCCAGTCGGTCGAAAAGAACATCTCGATCGTCGCCTCGTCGAGCCAGTCGTCATTCGGCCCGCACAGCGCCTCGACCTCCCAAACGCGGTCGATGCCGATCACCGGGCGCGCGGATTCGGGCAGAACGTAGAGGGCGCTCGTCTCCGAGACGCCGACCGGCAGCGTCTGACCCGCGATGAGGGCATGACCGCCGACGCCCGCCTGATGGAACACGGCGCGCGAACCCAGAACCGGCTCGGTCGCGATCCCGCCGGAGACGGCGAGATAGGCCCGCGCGCCGGTCTTGGCGAAGCCCATGGTCAGCGTCTGGCCCGCCGAGACCGCGACGGTCGCGTACATCGGGATCGGCGCGCCATCGAGTGCGGGCGACATGTCCGCGCCGGTGACGGCGATCAGCATGTCGGCATCGAAGGTCAGGGTCGGCCCCATGAACTGGCACTCCAGCGCAGCGGTATCGCGGTCATTGCCGACAAGGATATTCGCCTGCCTGAACGACCAAGCGTCGAAGGGCCCCGAGAGCGGGAACCCCTGCTCCAGAAAGCCCTCGCGCCCCGGAAGCTCCTGCACGCAGGTCTGAAGACCCGGCTTGACCGTGGTGATGGTGCGGCTCATTTGGAGGCCTCCTCTTGCGCCTTGGCCCAGTCGAGATAGCGGTCGACCGAGAAGACCTGGTAATCGACGATGTCGTGACAGAACGTCCCCTCGGCGACGCGCGCTTCGATCTCGCTGTATTCATCGCGTTCGACGGGCTTGAACCGAACCCGGTCGCCAGCCCGGAACAGCGCGAGACTGTCCCTGAAGTCGGGAAGCCGCTGCGCCCCATCATAGGTCGGCGCCGGCGTATGACCGATAAGCTGATAGCCGCCCGGCGTCGCATCCGGATAGATACAGGTCAACGCACCACCGAGACCCACCGCTCCTTTCGGGGTATGGGTGCGCGGCGGATTGTATTTCGGCGCGATGATCCGCGCAGTGGGATTGAGGGCGAGCAGCGAGCACAGACCGGGCCAGAAGCCGAGCGCCGCAACCCAGTATTCGGTCGAGGCGTGACGGCGGCGCAGTGCGGCACGATCCGGCAACCCGTTCAACTCGCAGATCAACTCGGGATCGGGCGTCTTCTCGGGATAGTCCTTGCGGTAGTCTTCGACGCAGGCTTCCGTCTTCTCATCGAAATAGAGAACGGGAATGGTGATCAGCCGGCTTGCGAGCGTTCCCGTCACCCCGCGCCCCATCTCCGCATAAAGCGCTTCGATCTCGTGGCACAGGTCTTCGTAGGAGATACGGTCGGGATCGTAGTTCACCTGGAACGAGGCCAGCTCGGGGATCAGATCGACAAGGCCCGCGATCTGCGCCTCTCGTACGGCAGCGACAAGTCGGTGAACGATGAAGTTGATGGTGAAATCCATCCCGTCACCCAGCTCGACCTCGATCGCGCGATCTCCTCCGGGATAGAATCGCAGAGCTTCGTGAAGCATTCGACCTGTTCTCCTCTCGGCTATTTTTCGACGCATCCGCGCGACTTTGTCGCTGGATCTTCCTCAGTTGGAGTATATGATATATCAATTAGCGTCAACGGCCTTTACCCGTCGACACAAAGTAAGATACCAAGTTGGGAAGCGGACCACGCGCAGCGAAAGGCATTCGAGTGAAGAAGATTGAGCACCAGTCATTGAGCGACCAGGCGTATCACGCGATCCGGGACGGGATGCAGGAGGGCCTTTTTATCCCGATGGAGCCGCTGGTCATCCGCACGCTCGCGGCGAACTACGGAATCTCCGCCACCCCGATCCGCGAAGCGCTTCAACGGCTCGTCGCCGAGCGCCTTTTGACGGTGCTGCCGAATCGGTCGATCGTGGTGCCCCGCATGACCCAGAGACGATTTCGCGAGCTCATGCCAATCCGAGCAGCGCTTGAAGGAATGGCGGCGGAACTGGCCGTCGACAAGTTCACCGAGGAGGAAATCGCGCAGCTCTCAGAACTGACCGCGCGAGTGGAAGAGGTCGCGAAACGACATGATTCCGCGGGCTATCTGACCCTCAACCGCGAATTCCACTTCACCGTCTACCGCCGCGCGAACAATCCAGAACTCCTCCTTCTTATCAATGACTTATGGCTAAAGGTTGGCCCCGTTTTTACCGGCCTTTTCGACGATGAGCACTTCAAACACCACGCCAATGACGAACACCGCAATATCCTCGCAGCGATCGAGCGGCGCGACGCGGAAGCAGCGGGTCGGTTCATGCGGCAGGACATCGACATTGCCGCGAAAGCATTGCTTCCGCTGATGCCGCTGACCGAGGGGGCCTGAACGCGACCCCGGCCAGAACCCAAGTAGACACCCACCGGGGCGGCATCGTGCCGCCCTTCTTTTTTTGCGCAGCAGGCCCTGCGCAAAATGCCCCGGCAGCACCCGGCGACCAAACCGCGCCTCACCCGCCTCGCTGCCGACATCCGTGCCCTGCCCAAAAAAACAGCCACCCGCCCAGATTCGCTCTCGTCACGCGATTTTCGCTTGCGACGCAAAGAGGCGCCATACGTTTTCGGCCCCGACCTGCTTCCCCTTGGGAAAGATTAACTTGACACAAGGTGGTGATATCGTCGTTATAGGATACATGATATATCATTTGGAGGCGAAGATGGTGACGATCAATTGCGATATGGGCGAGTCCTTCGGGATTTACGCGTTCGGCGACGACGCGGCCTGCATGCCCTTCGTCACCCACGCCAACATCGCCTGCGGCTTCCATGCCTCCGACCCGGTGGTCATGCGCGACACCCTGCGCAAAGCGAAGGCCGCGGGCATCAATGTCGGCTCCCACCCCGGCCTGCCCGACCGTGAGGGCTTCGGACGGCGGCGGATGCAGATGCGGCGCGACGAGATCTACGCGCTCATCATGTACCAGACAGGCGCGCTGCAAGCGCTGGCCGTGGCCGAAGGGCTCACGCTCTCGCACATCAAACCGCACGGCGCGCTCTTCGGCATGGCTCAGAACGAGATGCACGTGGCGGAAGGCGTTGCGGATGCGGCCGAAGCGCTCGGTCTGCCGGTGATCGCCTATTCCGACTGCTGTATGTCGGAGGCATTCACCCGCCGCGGAATCCCTTTCAGCTGCGAGTTCTATGCTGACCTCGACTATGGTGACGACGGACGCCAGATCATTTCGCGCGAGCATGAGAGCGTCCCGCCTGAGGCCGTCGCCGAGAAGGTCCGCCGCGCCGTGCTCGAAGGCATGACCACCGCCGTGAGCGGCAAGGACGTGTCGGTCGTCGCCGAAAGCATCTGCGTCCATTCCGACACCCCGAACGCGATCGCCGTCGCGAAGGCGGTTCATCAGGTTCTTATGGATGAGGCGAGGCTGACCACAGCATGACCGCCGTGCGCATCATATCGGGCAATTCGCTTCAGGCAGAGCTGACGGACGACCTCGCGCCGGTTCTGCGCGCGATTGCGGCCAAGCTCGGGCCCGACGGGCGTGCAGCGCTCTACACATTGGGCGCGCGCGTGCGACGCGCCACCACCGGCACGGAAATCGCCCGTCATTTCTGCGCGGACGGAACGAGCGAGGTGCTTCTGCGGGAAGCGCTGGTGTCGGCGGACCGCGATCTGGGTGACGGCACCGCGCGCATGGCCGTGATGACCGGCGCCGCGCTGGCGGCCGGACGCTGGTCCGTCGCCGCGGGTGTGCATCCGTCCCATCTTATCCGCTCGGTCGATGGGCTGCGCCCCGAGATCACGCGCCATTTCGCGGCCGTCACGCAGGACACGGGCAATATCGAAGGCATCCTCGCCGCAGCCGCGCTTCCCGGCGACGCGACGGATGCCCTGGACCGCGCGCTCGAACTCGCAGGGTCCGAGGGTCATGTCGAGCTGAGCGATCAGCCGGAGCCCGGACTGCGTCTCGATCATGTCGAAGGTTTCTCCGCCGATATGGAGCCGCTCCTGTCGGGAGTGTTGACGCATATGGATGCGGTCCATGTTTTGGTGGTCAACGACATCCTGACCGATTTCAAACGCCTCACCCCCGTGATCGAAGGTTTCGCCCAGAGCGGCAAGTCGCTGCTGATCGCGGCGCGAGGGCTCGAAGGCGCCGCCAAGCAGCTTCTGGAGCGCAACCGGCAGGCCGGCGTTCTGCGCGTGGCCGCGATCACGCCGCGTGACAAGGGCCCGCGCGCCGCCGAAATCCTGCGGGACCTCGCGGTCGCGACCGGCGCGACCCTCGTGGATGACGAGACCGGCCAGACACTCGACACGCTCACGCCCGAGCATCTCGGTGCGGCAGAGGCGTTCCGGCGCAGCGGCGATCACGTGACCTTCTCCGCCCCCGCCGGCGACGCCGCGGCCATCGCGCTGCGGCTTCAAGACATCGCTCACGAAATCGAACGCAACCGCTACCTTGCTCTCGACCGCGAACATGCTCAACGGCGCTACGCCCGCCTCTCGGGACGCTGGGTCGAGCTTTTCATCGGTCCGCACAGGACCGAACCCGATTTGCGCGCACGGATGGCACGTGCGCTTGCTTCGGTGCACTCGGCGCGAACTGGCGGCACCCTGACAGGTGGAGGCGTCGGCCTTACCGAAATCGCCGCGCGCCTCGATGCCGAACGTCCGTCCGACCCTACCGATCGCGCCGCCCGGGCCCTTGTTGGCGAGGCTCTGCGCGCGACCGGACGCGCCTTGCGACGCAACGCCGGACTGGAGCCCCTCGACGGCGTCCTTCCTGCCGACTCTGTGCGGGACCCGGCCCGGCTTTCGCGCGACGTGCTCGACCTCGCGCTGTCGCTCGCATTGCGCATTCTGACACTTGAGACGGCCGTGCTGCGCACGCCCCATCACTCTCACTAATCGACTGACTTGAGGACATGAAATGAAGGATATGCACAGCGAACCCATGCTCGAGGTCAGCAATGTCGTCCACAAGTACGGCAGGGTCACCGCGCTGTCCGATGTGTCGCTGTCAGCGGCGAAGGGCGAATTCCTGACGATCCTCGGCTCCAGCGGCTCGGGCAAGACGACGATGCTGCGCGTGATCTCCGGGCTGGAAACTCCCTATTCGGTCGACCGTCTGCGCATCGGGGGCGAAGATGTCGTGGGGCTGCCCGCGGCCAAGCGCAACTGCACCACGGTGTTCCAGAACTACGCGCTGTTCCCGCATATGAACGTGATCGAGAACGTGGCCTACGGCCTGCGCATCCGCGGCCGTACGGCCCAGGACTCGACCGCCGAGGCGAAGCGTGCGCTCGAGATGGTGCAACTCGGGGCCAAGGCCGACCGCTCCATCGGGCAACTCTCCGGCGGGGAACGCCAACGTGTGGCACTTGCGCGCGCGGTCGTCACCCGCCCTGCGATCCTGCTCCTCGACGAGCCGCTGGGCGCACTGGACGAGCGGCTGCGCCAGGACATGCAGCTGGAGCTCATGGAGCTTCAGCGCAAACTTGGCATGACCTTCATCTACATCACGCACTCTCAGGAAGAAGCGCTGACCATGAGCGACCGCGTCGTTCTGATGAAGCACGGCCGGATCGAGCAAAGCGGCGCGCCGCTCGACCTGTTCGACCGTCCGGTCACGCGGTTCGCCGCGGATTTCATGGGCTACGAGAACATTCTCGACGGCAAGCTTCTGCGCAAGGACGGCGAGGTCGGCGAGGTGGAACTGGTCGGCGGCGCAGTCGTGCGCGGCACTCTCGCCACCTCTGACATTCAGCCGGGCGGCGCCATCAACCTTGCCATCCGGGCCGAGCGGATCGGACCGGTCGCAGCCGACGAGGACGGGCTCGATGCCACCCTGTCCAACCGCGTCTATCGCGGGAAATACACCGACATGATGGTCGAGACGAAAGCGGGCACGCTGCGTCTGCGGTCCTGGCACGGTGCGCCCAACGAGAAAGGCGCGATCTCGCGGGTTGGCTGGAAGCTCTCGGACGCCGTGATTTTCCCCGAACACAAGGGCTGATCGCGTCGATCGGTCCACCTTCGGGAAAACTGGCTTACGCAGCCGCTCGAGACGGCGCGAAGCCCCAACAGGAGAAGGAAATATGAAAGACAAGCACTCTACGTTCGACCAGATCGAACTGACCCGGCGCAACATGCTTCGCGGCATGGGCGCGGTTGCTGGCACGGCAGCCCTCGCGGCTACCGGTCTCGCCCCCCGTGGTGCGATGGCGCAGGATATGCCCGTCGTGCGGGCTTACGGCGTTCCGACCGCCGCGCTCAAGGATTGGTCGCCGCTCGAAGCCAGCCTCGGCATCAAGTGCGAACTCAACGGCACCTCGAACGATGTCGGCGTCTTCATGCGCGACATCATGGCGTCGAACCTCGGTGACAGCACCGACATCTACATCTTCGAGAGCGGCACCGAAGACATCCTCGGCCCGCGCGGCATGTATGCCAAGATCGAGACGGACCACCCCGAACTCACCCTGTGGGAGCGCACGTCGGATGCCTGGAAACGCTCGCCTGTCGTCACCGACGAAGAGGGCAACCAGTGGGGCGTTCCGGTCATCGGCAACGCCGACAGCTTCGGCTATGTGCCCGAGGCCATCGGCGTCGATCCCGCAAGCGAGGAAGAACTCTCGTGGTCGCTGATGTTCGAAGACGAAGCCACCCGCGGCCGCGTCGCCTACGGGCAGGGCTGGAGCTACTCGATGCCCTCCGCCGCGCTCTACCTGAAGGAAACCGGCAAGGCCGACATTAAGAATGTCTCGGACATGACCGCCGAAGAAGCGGCGATGGTCGCCGACTTCCTCATCGAGCGCAAGAAAGCGGGCCAATTCCGCACGCTCTACGGTGCCTTCGAGGAGCAGATCCAGCTTCTGACCAACAAGGAAGTCGACGTGATCAACTGCTGGGAACCGGCAGTGCGTGAAGCCAATAACGTGCTGGGCGAGAACGCGACGCGTTACGCCTACACCGTCGAAGGCTACTTCAAATGGGGCCACGGCGCCTATGTCGCCGCCCCCGCGATGGAACGCGACAACGTCGACAACATCTACAAGATGCTGAACTACTTCCTCGGCGGCGAATACCGCGCCCTTCAGGCCCGTGATCGCGGCTATGCCGGCCCGAACATGGACCTCGGCGTGGCCTATGCCGAAGAGAACGGCTGGAGCGACGCGGAAATCGAAGCCCTGCGCGCCACCGAAGCCAAGGTGAACCGCAAGTTCGAGAAACCCTTCACCTCGACCACGACGCCGCAGAACGCATCCGACATCGAGGAGCAGTGGCAGCGGTTCCTCAACGCCTGATCCCTTCGCGTCCTCCGCGCCTGCGGGGGACGCTACCCGGCCTCGCCAAAGGGCCGAACACCACAGGAAGATAGATGACCATGAACGCCGAATTGGATGCGCCCATGACGCAGACCAGACCGAAGGACAAAGGCCGCAAGCCCGCTATGAGAATCCCCGTCGCAACCGTGGCGCTATGGGTGATCTGCGCGGCCTGGACCGTGCTGGTGATCGTTCCGCTCCTCATCCTGTTCGTCTACAGCTTCTTTTCGACCGAGTATTTCCAGACGATCTACGAGCCGAGCCTCGAGACGTGGAAAGGCCTCTTCGCCTCGGGGCGCTGGGAGGTCACGCTACGCACGCTGCGCATCGCGCTGACCGTGACGCTGATCGAGCTCGCCATCGGCTTCCCCTTCGCGCTCTGGCTCGCCAAGGGAGCGCGCAGCCAGATGGCCCGTGCCGTGTTCCTCGCGCTGTTGACCATTCCGTTCTTCCTCGACCTGTCGTCGCGCACGATCGTCTGGCGCGCGATCCTCGGTCAGAACGGCCTGATAAACACCGTCCTCATGTCGACCGGGATCACCGATGCGCCGCTCGACTGGCTGCTCTACTCGGAATTCTCGGTGCATTTCGGGATGATCCCGGCCCTGTTCCCCCCGATGGTCCTGCCGATCTACATGGCCATCATCCTCATCGACGACACCCTGATCGAAGCCTCCAACGACCTCGGGGCGACCCCTGCACAGACCCTGTGGAAGGTGATCGTGCCGCTTTCCCTTCCCGGCGTGATGGCGGGCTTCGTCTTCACACTCGGACCGGCGCTGGCCGCTTGGGTCGAGCCGGGAATGCTGGGCGGCGGCTTCGTGAACCTGCTGTCGAGCTCGATCGAGAGCGCCTACACCGCCCTGCGCTATCCCGTCGTCGCCGCCCTCTCCGCTTTCGTGATCGGCCTCCTGCTGCTGATCCTCGCGGTGATGGCCCTCATCCTGCGCCACCTCGGCGGCGCGAGACTCGCGCTGCGCCGATGACCACGGGCAAAAGGAAAGACCAATGACCGACATGACCGCCACGACAGGCCCCGTTTCGCTCGAAACCAGCTACAACCCGAATTGGAAGCGGCTCGGCAAATGGATGGGCATCGCGATGCTCGCGCTGATCTACTTCCCGCTGCTTTGGCTCGTCTTGCTGTCGATCTCGAGCGACCCGCTCTCCGGCATCCCCGGCGCCTTCTCTCTGCGCCACTATCAGGCACTGTTCGCGAGCAGCGACTGGCACATGCCCTTCGTCGCCAGCATCGTGATTGGCTTGATCGTCGGATTGGTTAGCGCAGTCACCGCCACAGTGATCGGGCGCGAAGTACCGCGCATGGCCAGCCCCGGCCCGATGCTCCTCGTCTTCGTCCTGCCGCTCTTCGTGCCCGGCATGTCGATGGGCGCGGCCCTCTTCATCTTCAGCCAGTCCGTGCTCGGTCTCGATCTGGGCTTCTGGTCGATCGCCGTGGGGCACTATGTCTGGGCCCTGCCCTTCGCACTCCTTATCGTGCTCGTCGTGACCCTGCGCTTCGACCATACCCTGATCGAGGCGGGACGCGACCTCGGAGCGAGCGACTGGCGCGTCTTCAAGGACATCGAGTTTCCGATCCTGATGCCGGGCATCGTCAGCGCCGGGCTCTTCGGTTTCCTGATGTCCTTCAACGAGGTCATGCGCACGATCTTCCTGCGCGGCACATCAGAGACCATGCCGGTCTGGAACTGGGTGCAGGCGGCAGCCCAGCAAAGCCAGGTGCCGATCATCTTCGCCCTGTCCTCCCTCGTGCTGCTGGTGACACTTCCGCTTCTCAGCGCGATGTTCTGGCTGCTGTTCGTGCGGTTGAACCGGACCTGAGCTTCCAGTCGCCCGCGATTATCTCCCAACTGAGGCGGCGCTGGACGCGGTTCGCAAGCATTGCATCCGCTCTCCCTGACACACCTGTTTCGCGCGCCGGGAGTCTCTTAGGGTGCTGTGCGCCAAAATAGAGTGTTGGCCACCATTCCCTTTCGACCTCTGGAAGACCTCAGCGACCTGCTAAGCGGAGGGGTGCAGACTGCCCATTTGAGAGCCATGTCTGCGGCGCAGTATCGCCCAAACCCGGTGATTAAAGGCACGCGGATCACTTGCCGATCTGTGCTTGGCAGGCTTAGCGACGGCGATACCTTGGATGATCTCTGTGAAGAGCATCCCTCGATTCCAAGGGAAGCATTCGAGGGCGCTGCTACCTACGCCCGCACCCACCCCGTGGGAAATCCTCCGAAGGCAAACCTTGACGACGATGAGCCAGAAGTGTGCCCGATAGAGTTACAGACAGATCTGCTCCTTTTCGGTAATGGCAAATTCGCGTACCGGATTTGGCCTCTTTCACTAACCAACGCCCCGTGAGCCAGCGTTTCACGACTGAGAACACAAGTGAGGGCACATACAATGCTTCGGAGGGAAGGCAGCAGGAGCCTCCTTCAGAAACGTAGCCCAAGCAGTAGGTAGCTGCGACAGGGCGAAATGGCCGGTTTGAGGCCGACAGTATCTCCAGTGAGCTGTGCCTCCGCGGCAAAGCTGACCAAGATCTTGATTTCAGGCGTTCTCGGAGTTGGCGCGAAAAATGATCTCGAAATCGGAGCCGCCGAGTTTCCCAGTTTCAAAAAGTTGCTAAGAATGTGGGCCGGTTTTTCCTTCCATCAAAACAGGAAAAAGCCAAGGTCGACTCGGAAAGAACTCGCTTCGCAAGATACTGACTTAAAACGTAAAGTTACGCGAAATTTGCGCAAACCTATGCGCAAAAGACCCGCAAAGCTTTGCTTGAAGCTCGCCAGAAGCTGCTAACGAATTCAGCGTACAGCCCGCAACATTGCGCGCCGCCCCACAGGCCCTGTGGCCACGCAGAAGTCGAACCGCCCAAATACCCTGTTTCCGGAAAGATCTTTGTAATTTTGTCCGGTTGTCGGCCTTCCTTCACGGAGTTGGATATCGCACAGCTATGTGGGAGGAAGTAGGCAAGACAAAAAGCATTGGCCTACGGATTTTTCATGACACGCATTCTCCTTCTCGTTGCGACTTTTTCCGGCCTGCTGGCGGGACCGGCAGCGGCCGAAAAGCAAATCTACAAGGTCACGCTGGGCCACCGATCCCTGGGCATGCTGCAATTCGAAGGGCAAGGCAGTAATGCGAAACTGCTGCTCTCGCTCGACAACACGCCGTTCGGCTTGGACGACGGCACCTTCGAGGCGGTGACTCAGGCCAAAGGTCATGAGGTCGATTACCTCGGGACGAGCCGGGGCAGCGAAACGCGCGATATCGCGATCGTCCGAGACGCGGACACCGTGACGGCCGTTAAGATTACACCGCGCTCTGAGATGACCGAGATGACGGACGCCGGAAAAGTCCCCGCCGGTGTGATCTCCCCGACGGAATTCTTCGCAAAGCTGGCAAACGGTGAAACCTGTCCTTCGCCGATGGCCATGTATGATGGTCGGCGCGTGGTGCAGATGGCAACGACAGCCAAGAAGCAAAACGACGACACCGTGATCTGCGACATTTCCTATCGCGTTGTCTTGGGGCCCGGATATGTCTGGCCGTTTTACTTCAAGTCGTTCGATGTGCATGCCGCCTATGACGCACGCAAGCTTGCTACATTCAGCATGAGTGGCGGTGGGTTCACGGTGAGGCTGACCCGGCAGTAGCCGCACGCCGCAGCACGTTCAGGGTGCGGCCACCTGGATCCTCAGCGAGCGGTCCGGCGACGCCTGACACAGGACTGCGCTCATCGCGCACCGAGGGAACCGCGCTCGCGGGCGAGACCGAGCATCGCAAACACTGCCAGTCCGCTGAACAAGGTGCTCATCACCACGGCCTCGTGCCAGCCCGCGAAGAAGCGCTCGCCATCGCGTCCGGCAATCAGGATCGAGATCAAGGCGATCCCGAGGGCGGAGCCGAGGTAGCGCGCGGTATTATTGGCAGCCGACCCCATCGCCGCGCGCTCGGGCGGCACGGATTGCACCGCCTCATGCCCTAGTGCGGCGTTCAGGATACCGTTCGAGACCCCGGCAATCAGCAGCCCCGGCACGAGGATCGCCCAACTCGCCGCAGGCGTCGCAAGCAGCATCAGGGCCTGCCCGACCCCGCAGCCGACGATCCCGCCGATCACGCGCTGGCGCGAGGTCCAGCGCGCAGGCAAGCGATGCGCGTTGAGCGCGGCGATCGCGGTCAAAGCCGACCATGCGAGGAGAACGAAAGCGGCCGTAAGTGGCGTCTGCCCCATACCGCGCACCAGCACGGTTGGCACCAGAGACATCAGCGCAAGCACGCCCGCGCCCGAGGCGAAAGCCGCGAGAGACGCGCCGGTGAAGGGCGCATGGGCAAAGAGATCGAGCCGCAGGATCGGGTTCGGAGCCCGGCGTTCGGTGCGCAAAAAGAGAGCCAGAAAGGCCAGCGCGCCCAACACGAGCAAGCCCACCACGCCGAAAGCTCCCAACCGCAACTCGGTGAGCGCCGAGAGCAGGCAGCCGAGGCCGAGCATCAGAAGCAGGCCGCCCGTGAGGTCGACCCGATGCGGGCTGCGCGGGCTCTCGGGCAGGCGGGCCGAGGCGCTCAGCGCAAGGATGGTCGCAGCGAGCGCGATCGCCCAATGCCCTGCGGGCCATCCGCCAATCGGCAGCAGCGCCGCGGCGAGGATCGGCCCGAGCGCCACGCCCGCGCCGAGGCCCGCGGCCCAGATCGCGGCGGCACGGCGGCGTGGCTCGCCCTCGTAGATCTGGCCGAGAAGCCCGAGGCCGCAGGCCATGATCCCGGCGCTGCCGAGGCCCTGCACGACACGCGCGACGATCAGGAACAGACCGGTCGGCGCGAGTGCAGCGGCAACGGAAGCGAGCGCGGTGAGCCACAGCCCGCCCACGAAGGTCCGCCGCCGCCCCAGCGTATCGCCGAAGGCCCCGGCGATCAGAAGCCCGCAGGCCGCCCCCAATGGCATCCCCGACATGATCCAAGCCTGCTGCGCAGGGCCAAGCCCGAGCGCGGCGGTCATCGCCTCGAGCGTGGTCAGCGGCAGGGTGAAAACAACGAGAGACAGGAGTGTCGCAAGGGCCACGATGGCGAGCGGGGCTTTGGGGGTAACGGGCATTTCAGTTTTCCTTGGTCACGCGATGCCGAAGCCAGACGAGACCGCTCTCCAGCGTCTCGGTCTGACCCAGTTCCAGCGACTTGGTCGGGCCGGTGATCAGCCCCACCTGAGTGGCCGGGTTTGATAGTTAGGGCATGACTGGCCCTGGTCCATCGGGACAAGGGATTCCGGGGCCGGTGGACGTTAGCCCAAAGCACAATGCTGTCGTTGGTGTCGTCGTGCCACTGGCGCGACGGTCCACTTCAGTGGCGGAACGGAACAGTATGCGGATCGGAAGAGCGACCAGCACACCGCTTTGCATATCGACGGGTCTCAGAGTGTGAAGGCGGTGCGAAACGCCTCGAGTGCCGCCTCCTCATCGCCCTGCGCGAAGGCCTCCATGGCGACCGGACCGCGATAGCCCATCTGCTGCAGCGCTTTCGCCACACCGGCATAGTTGATCTCACCCGTGCCCGGCTCGAAGCGCCCCGGATTGTCGGCCACCTGAACCTCGCCGATCCAGGGCAGGCTCGCCTTGCACCAGCGGATCAGATCCCCTTCGCCGATCTGCGTATGATAGAGGTCGAGATTGATCCGCAGCTGCGGGCGATCGACGGTCGAGACCAGCGCCAGCACATCCGCGGTAGAGCCGAAAGGACAGCCCGGATGATCGATCGGGTTGAGGTTCTCGAGCGTGAAGACCACCCCCTCTTCCTCGGCCAGATCGCAAATCCGGTTCAGCGTATCGCAGGCCCGCTGGAACATGCCCGGTGCGAAGCTGCCATGCTGCGGGATCGGGATACCGCCGTCGCCAAGACCCGTGCCATGCAGGTTGAGCCGGTCCACGCCGAGCCGCTTGCCGACCGCCGCGGTCTCACGCGCCGAGCGCAGCAGCATTTCCGCCCCCTCTGGGTCACTCAGCCGCCCCTCCAGATAGCCGTTCATGATCGTGTAATTCGCCCCCACCGCCTCGAGCTTATCGAGGTCGTGATCCGGCCAGTTCCACAACCCCACGCCGAAGCCCATCTCGGTCAGCCGCGCTGCGCGCCATTCGATCGGTCGGTCGCGCCAGAGCATCTCGGCGCAGGCCGCCAGTTGAAACGGTTGTTCCATCATCTTCTCCACCCGGATGCCCTCAGGCATCGCGCTCCATGATCCACTGCACAGCCGGGTCGGCCTGGAAACGCCAGTTGCGGCGCGGCCCGGCCATGACGTTGAGGTAATACATCTCGAACCCGTAGGGTGCCCCGCAAGGATGATGCCCGCGCGGGACCAGCACGACGTCGCCATCCGAGACCGCCATCGTCTCGTCGAGCGTGCCGTCCTCGGTATAGACGCGCTGGATGCCGAAGCCCTGTGCCGGGTTCAACCGATGGTAATAGGTCTCTTCGAGATAGGTGATGCACGGGAAATCATCCTCGTCGTGACGGTGGCTCGGATAGGACGACCAATGCCCCGCAGGCGTGAAGACCTCGGTCACCAGCAGACTGTCGCAGTAATCCTCCGCCTCCATCGCGATATTGTTGATGTAGCGCGTGTTGGTGCCAGTGCCGCGCTCGGTCAGGCTGATCCCGTCGGGGCCGATGCGGCGCGCCTTGTGACCGCCTTTGCCCGGTGCGAGGCAGACCGCGATCGTGCAATTCGTCTCGGCCACGGCCTCCCATTCCTGGTCGTTGGGCACATAGAGACAATGCGGTGGGGTCTTCTCGAAGACATCCATCCGCTCGCCCAACACGCCCCAATCCTGCCCGGCGGCCTTGATCGCGGCCTTACCCTCGACCATCACGAGGATCGCCTCGTTCGAACCGGTGGCCTCCGCCGCGCTCTCGCCCGGGCGCAGCCGGTAGAGCGAGAAGCCGACATAGCGCCAGCCCGCCGATTGCGGGGTAATCTCGTGCACCTTGCCGTGGGTTCCAAAGGGTTTGCGCAAAAGATCAGCCATGTCTCTCTCCTTCCAACTGCTCAAAATATCCCGGAGGGCACCCATTCGGGAGCGGGGGCAGAGCCCCCTCCCGGTCTCAACCCGCGATCAACCCCACCTCGGCAGCCGCGCCTTTCAACGTCTTCAGCCCCAAGGACTGATACTCAAACGGGTTGCGCTGGTCGGGATCCTGCTCGGCCTCGATCACGATCCAGCCGTCATAGCCCGCCTCTTTCAGAATCCGCAGGAGCGGTGCGAACTCCACGCCGCCCTCGGGATCACCCGGCACGGTGAAGACACCTGCGCGCACCCCGTCCATGAAACTCATGCCGGTGTCGCGGACCTGCCGCATCACCTCGGGGCGAACGTTCTTGGCGTGGAAATGGCGCACGCGGTCGACATATTTGCGCAGCATCGGCGCGGGATCGACCCCGTCACCGCCGAAATAACAATGCCCCGCATCGAACAGCAGCTTCGTCGCAGGCCCGGTCGCCGCCATGAACGCGTCGATTTCGGCGGGCGTCTCGACGACGGTGCCCATGTGGTGGTGATAGACCAGATCGATGCCCTGCCCGGCCGTGAACGCCGCCAGCTCCTCGATCTTCGCCCCGAACGCGGCCATCTCGGCCTCTCTCAACACCGGCTTCTCCGACAGCGGCACGTCCTGCCCCTGCACCGAGTTCGACGTCTCACAGGCAATACAGACGGTGCAGCCATTATGCTTGAGCTTGTCGAGATGCTGCTGGATCGCCACTTTCTCATCTTCAACCGATTGCGTCAGAAGGTTCAGCGAATACCACCCGGAGACGAAAGCCAACCCGTAGCCGCTGAGCAATTGCTTGAGCGCTTCGGGATCATCCTGCGGCCAGCGATGGCCATTCTCGATCCCGTCGAAGCCAATCTCGGCGGCCTCGCGCAGGATCTGCTCGGTCGGGATATGCGCGCCCAGGGAATGGTCGTCGTCATTGGCCCAGGCAATCGGGTTCGTGCCGAAACGGATCATCTCTCTCCTCCTCAATTCACCAGCCGCGCGTTTGCGATCTGGGTCAGGTATTCCTCAAAGCGGTCGCGCTGCTTCTGGCGGTCCGAGACCTCGGGCACCGCCACGTCCCAGAAGAAGCCGTGTTCGCCCGCCGTGGTCTCCAGCCCGGTGCCGGGGAAGTCCTTGGCCACGGTGTCGATCACGATCACCGTCGGGATGTCGCGCTCGCGCGCAGCTTTCACTTCCGCCTCGAGCTGATCGGTGTCCTTGGCCTTCACCGCATGCGCGCCCATGGATGCTGCGTGCGCGACGTAGTCGATCTCGGGCTGCACCTCGACATTGCAATCGACATACATGTTGTTGAACGGCTCGCC
>NZ_DFRG01000082.1:0-12739 GCF_002378135.1 Thioclava sp. UBA3469 | reverse complement strand
TGCAGCCCATCGTCTGCAGCCGGTTGATGCAGCCATAGCCGCGGTTGTCGGTCAGGATCACCGTGAAGGGCACGCGGCGCATCACAGCCGTCGCGAGCTCCGCATTGGCCATCATGTAAGAGCCGTCGCCGACGAAGCAGAGCACCTCACGCTCGGGCCGCGCGAGCTTGAGGCCCATCGCACCCGCCACCTCATAGCCCATGCAGGAATAGCCGTATTCCATGTGATAGCCGCCCTGAGAGGGCTTCCACAGCAGCTTCAGCGCGCCGGGCATCGTGCCGGCTGCACACATCGCGACCGCATCCTCGCCGGTCGCACGTTGCACTGCCCCGATCACCTGACCGTCGGTCGGCAGTGCCGACTGATCAATGGGCCGCGCGCAATAGGCGTCGACCGCGCGCAGCCAGTCCTCGCGGGCATCGGCATCGGGGGCCTCGGCCTGATAATCGCCAAGCGCCGCGCTCAGCATCTCCAGCGCGATCTTGGCATCGGCCACGAGGCTTTCCGCCCCGTGCTTGGCCGCGTCATAGCCGTGGATATTGATCGAGACGAGCTTCGCCCTTGCCCCGAACAGCGTCCGCGAGCCGGTGGTGAAGTCCTGGAACCGCGTGCCCACCCCGATCACCAGATCGGCGTTTTGCGAGGCGGTATTGGCCGCCGCCGATCCGTCGACGCCCGAGGCCCCGAAACTCATCGGATGGCTCTGCGCGAGGCTCGACTTGCCCGCCTGCGTCTCGGCCACCGGGATCTGATGCGTCGACGCGAACTCGGCCAGAGTGTCCTCGGCTTGGCTATAGACCACACCGCCGCCTGCGATGATCACCGGGCGCTTGGCCCCCTTCACCATCTCAGCCACACGCGCCAGTTCCCCCGCAGCGGGAGCGGGACGGCGAATGCGCCACACGCGGGGCTCGAAGAACTCCACCGGGTAATCGTAAGCCTCGGCCTGCGTGTCCTGACAGAAGGCCAGCACGGCGGGGCCGCAATTGGCCGGATCGGTCATCACCCGCAGCGCGCGGGGCAGCGCGGACAGGATATGCTCAGGCCGCGAGACACGGTCGTAATAGCGCGAGACCGGCCGGAAGCAGTCATTGGCGCTGACGGTGCCGTCGTCAAAATCCTCGACCTGCTGGAGCACCGGATCGGGACGGCGCGTGGCAAACACGTCGCCCGCCACGATCAGCACCGGCAGCCGGTTCACATGCGCCAGCGCGGCGGCCGTCACGAGGTTCGTCGAGCCCGGCCCGATGCTTGACGTCACCGCCATCGCGTGCGTCCGCTTCTTGCCCTTGGCATAGGCGATCGCCGCATGACCCATCGTCTGCTCGTTCTGCCCGCGCCAGGTCGGGAAGACGTCCTTGTAGGCATGCAAAGCCTCGCCGATCCCGGCCACGTTGCCATGCCCGAAGATCGCCCACATCCCTTCGATGAACCGCTCGCCATCCTCGGTCATCTGCACCGAGAGCCACTTCACCATCGCCTGCGCGGCGGTCAGCCGGATCGTCTCGCTCATCTCTCTCTTCCTCTCTGGGGCCACTTCCTCTTGGCCCAAATATCCCGGGGGGCTCCCGTCAGGGAGCGGGGGCAGCGCCCCCTCCCCGCTTCAAACCTCACGCAGCCTTCGCCGCCTTCGCCCGCGCCGCGTCCCAGATCCCGCAGAGCCGGGTATAGCGCCGCGCCATCTCGGCCACGGCCTCGGCATCACTCAGCTCACCGGCCATCCAGCCCCGCGCCACGTCGCCGAAGATCGTCCGGCCCACGGCGAAGCCCTTGACCAGATCGAACCCGGCCGCGACCTCGAAGCTCGCCCCCAGTTCCGCCTCGGGCGCATCCAAGCCCAGCACCACGATCCCGCGGGTGTGCTTGTCGTATTCCTCGATGGCGGCCACGGCCTTGGCCCATCCGGCCGCGTCCGCCATCGGTTCCAGCTTCCACCAATCAGGGTAGACGCCGATCTCGTAGAATTGCCGGATCAGGGTCGCGGTGGTGTCGGCATCGACCGGCCCCACCTTGGACGGAATGACCTCGAGCAGGAATTCCAGCCCGTTCCTGCGCGCCGCGGTAAAGAGGCGCTTCACCGTCGCCTCTTGATTGGCCCGCGTCTCGGCATCGTCGTCGGGGTGACAGAAGCACAGAACCTTCACCACCTCCTCGCGCGCCCATTGGGTCAGCCCGCCGCAATCGGGGCCCAGTTCCAGCTCCAGTTCCAGCGGGCGCGAGCCCGGCCATTCGCAGGGCCGCCCGATCCAGAGGCCGGACCCGGAGGCCGCATGCAGCGCCGCGCGCCCGATCCGGTCATCGCACAGAATACCGTAGCCCGGCCGCCCGTCCTGCACCTCGGTTGCAGCCGACAGGCACAGCTCCTTGAACGCCCCGCCCTTCTCGCGCGTGTAACCCGGCATCTCTTCGAGCTGCATCCGGTGATCGAAGGCGAAGACCCGATAATCGGGCCAGTCGGGCAGCGAGCGCGTGTGCCGGTTGGTCGACCAGTGGATCTGCTCCAGCTCCGCATCGTTGCGCAGATCGGGCTGGGTGACGCCGCGCTTAAGGAAGAATTCCAGCTCGGTCAGCGAGGGATAAGCGGGCGTGCAGCCATGGCGCGAGACCGCGAAGGCCCCGCAGGCATTGGCGTATTCCAGCGCCTTCGGCCAGCTCTCGCCATCGAGCCAACCCTTCATCAGGCCCGAGAAGAACCCGTCGCCCGCGCCCAGCACGTTGAACACCTCGATCGGGAAGCCCGGGCCAGTCTGACCGTCATCGAGGCTGTCGGGAATATCGCCCTCGAAAGCCACCGCGCCGGCGGCGCCGCGTTTGCACACCAGCGTGGCGTCGGAAACCTTGCGCACCGCACGCAACGCTTCGATCGTATCGGTCGATCCGCCCGCGATGTGGAACTCCTCTTCGGTGCCCACGATCAGGTCGAAATGGTGCAGCACGTCCTGCAGCTTGGCCGTGACCTCGGCGCTCTCGACGAAGCGGCTCTCGCCCTCGCCATGTCCCGCCACGCCCCAAAGGTTCGGGCGGTAGTCGATGTCGAGCGCGGTCTTGGCCCCATGCTTGCGCGCCAGTTCCAGCGCCTTCAGGACAGCCGCCCGCGTGCGCGGATGCGACAGATGCGTGCCGGTCGCGAGCACGCTCCGCGTCCGCGCGATCAGAGCCTCGTCGATATCCTCCTCGCTCAGCGCCATATCCGCGCAATTCTCGCGATAGAAGATCAGCGGGAACTGCTCTGCGTCGCGAATGCCGAGGATCACCAGCGCGGTCAGCCGCTCCGGATCCGTCTTCACGCCAGCCACATCGACGCCCTCGCGCAGCAACTGCTCGCGGATGAAGCGGCCCATATGCTCGTCGCCCACCCGCGTGACAAGGCCCGACTTCAGCCCCAACCGCGCCGTCCCGCAGGCGATATTCGTCGGAGACCCGCCGATATACTTCTCGAACGAGCCCATATCCTCCAGACGCCCGCCAATCTGCGCGCCATACAAATCAACGCCAGCCCGCCCAATCGTGATCACGTCGAGGTTTTTCATGCCATGTCTCCGATCCGGATCGGGGCGCCGTTGGAGCGTGCCATCGCGTGGATCACCGTCTCGATCTCCAGACCGGCGGCGAAATCGGGGCCGGCATTCGGCCCGCCCGCGATGGCTGCGCAGAGGTCGCGCGCCTCGATCACTTTCTGTTCGTTGAAGCCGAAATTATGCCCCGGCGCGGGGCAGAAGGCGGCGAAATCGGGCTGATCGGGGCCGGTCAGGTGACGGATGAACCCCGCCTCTCCGGCGCGGTGCAGCCACAGCTCGTTCATGTTCTCCTGATCGAAGACCAAGGTGCCGTCCGAGCCATGAATCTCCCATTGCAGGCGACACTTACGCCCGCGCGCGACCCGCGACGTGGCAAAGGAGCCCTGCGCGCCGCTCGCGAACCGGATCAACGCCATCGCGCTGTCCTCGTTCTCGACCGGCTTGGGGCCTTCGGGGGAGCTGCGCTCGGGGATCGCGATCTGGGTCATCGCGGTCAGTTCCTCCACCGGCCCCATCAGCGCCACCATCTGCGAGACGAGGTGGCAGCCCAGATCGCCCAAAGCGCCTAGACCGCCAGCCTCGCGCGTCATCCGCCACGACCACGGGAGGCGCGAGTCGGCGGAATAGTCTTCGTCATAGACGCCCCGGAACGCGCGGGGCGTGCCGATCGCACCCTCGGCGATCAGCTTGCGCGCCATCTGAAAGGCGGGCGAACGAAGGTAGTTGTAACCAAGGATCGTGACCTGCCCGGGATGCTCCGCGGCGAGCCCGGCCATCGCCCGCGCATCCTCCAGCGTCAGCGCCATCGGCTTTTCCAGCCAGACATGCTTGCCCGCACGCAGGGCGGCCTCGGCCATCGGGCGGTGCAACCCGTTGGGCGCAGTGATCGAGACCACATCGACCGCCGGATCGGCACAAGTCGCCTGCCAGTCATCGCTGGCGCGTGCGAATCCGAACTGCGTGGCAAATGCGCGGGCCTTGTCGGCCGGTTTGTCGCAGAGGATCTCCAACCGGGGATGCGCGCCGCCGAAGACGGTCGCGAGGTTGCGCCACGCCATCGCGTGGCATTTGCCCATGAAGCCGGTCCCGATCAGGGCCACGCCAAGCGGAGTTTCGGGCATCGGAAGCGCCATGTCACCCTCGGTATCTGAAGTCATTCTTGTCCGTAACAGGGACGCGCGACGCCCCTGCCCGCGTGTCAGATCGTGCCGCCGAGCGAGCCCTCGAGCTGCGCCATCTCCTGGCCACCGGCCATCAGGTCCTGCAACTCGTTCGGCGTGATCTCGCCCCGCGTCGCGGTGCCCAGCGTCTTGCCGCGATTGAGCACGGTGAAGCGGTCGCCCACCGCCATCGCATGGCGCACGTTGTGGCTGATGAACACGACACCCACGCCCTGCTTGCGCACCTTGTCGATGGTGGCGAGCACGTTCGAGGTCTGGCGCACGCCAAGCGCCGAGGTCGGCTCATCCAAGATCAAAACCTTCGCGCCGAAATAGACCGCGCGCGCGATGGCAACGGTCTGGCGCTCGCCCCCCGAGAGGGTGCCCACTGCCTGATCGGGACCGCGGAGGTTGATGCCCATGTTGCGCATCTCCTCGACGCAGACTTCGTTAGCCCGCGCCACGTCGAAGCGCTTGAACGGGCCCGCCCCTTTCGTGGGCTCGCGCCCCATGAAGAAATTGCGCGTCACGCTCATCAGGGGGATCATCGCGAGGTCCTGGAACACCGTGGCGATCCCGGCCTCCATCGCATCGCGCGGGCTCGAGAAGTTCATCGGCTTGTCTTCAAAGAGGATCTCGCCCTCGGTCGGTTTGTGCACGCCCGACATCGTCTTGATGAAGGTCGATTTGCCCGCGCCGTTATCGCCGAGAAGGCAGTGACACTCGCCGGGGCGGATATCGAAGCTGACACCGGCTAGCGCGATCACGTTGCCGAAGTGCTTCTTGATGCCGCGCATCTCGAGGATGGGCTTGGCGTCATCAGCGACGGCGCCGTGGTGGAATGCGGTCTCAATTTCCATATCAGCGTTCCCCCGTCACGCGCTTGCGGATCACGTTGTTGAAGATCACGGCGAGCAGCAGCATCCCGCCCAGGAAGACCTGGAACCAGTCCTGATCGATCGAGGTGTAAGTCAGGCCGATCACGACCATGCCGAAGATGATCGAACCGAAGAAGGCGCCGATCGCCGAGCCGTAACCGCCGGTCAGCAGCGAGCCCCCGATCACCGCGGCGATGATCGCCTCGAATTCCTTCTGGAAGCCACGACGCGCATCGGTGGAGCCCGCGTCGATCACGGTCATGATGGCGACGAGCGCGGCGCAGCAGGCGGTCACGATGAAGAGCGTCGTCTTCACCCGGTTGACCGGCACGCCCGAATTGGAGGCCGCGTTCTTGTCGCCGCCGGCAGCGAAGATCCAGTTGCCGGCAGGGGTGCGCAGCAGGATCCAGGTGGCAAACAGCGCGATACCGATGAACCACAGGATCTCGACCGGCACGCCCGGCACTTTCGGCGCGCCCGACTTGAACGTGTCGATCCAGCCCCATTGGGCGAGCTTCGCGAAGAGCCCCGTGAACGCATCGCCCGAGAAGAACGGTGCCAGCCAGTCATCGCCCACCGCATCGCGCACGCCGCGCAGCTGGGTCGAGCCGCCGGTCAGATATTTCAGCCCGACGAGCGACAGGCCACGCAGAATGAACAGGAAAGCCAGCGTCACGATGAAGGAGGGCAGGCCCGTGCGGATCACCAGCTGCCCGTTCACCACGCCCATCATGCCAGCGAAGATCAGCGTGCCGGGAATGGCCACGATCAGCGGCAGTCCCAGATTGACCACGAGCGCGCCGAAGATCATCCCCGCGAAGGCCACCATCGAGCCGATCGAAAGGTCGAACTCTCCCCCGATCATCAGAAGCGACGCGCCGATGGCGAGAATGCCAAGCTGGGCTGCGGGCGTCAGGAAGTTCATGATCCCCGAAAGGGTGAACATCGACGCATTGGCGGTGAAGAGAAAGAAGATAGTCACGAGAATGAGCCCGGCGATCGCGCCCAGTTCGGGTCGCTTCATCAAGCGCGCGAGAACTGTCTCCTCGCGGACGCGCTCGTCGGTAACCGTGGAGTCGGCAGGCATTATACCCTCCCTGAGAATGCTGGTTCGTGGCGCTTTCGGTTCCGCGACCGCCCGCGGTGGCGCCGGTGGGATGCGCGCGCATCAAGGGGCTCGCGCGCATCCCGGTATCAACTCATCCGACGCGGATCAGCGAATGCCCTTGGCCGACAGATCGACCACCTGAGCCGCCTTGTCCTTGGTGATCAGGTTCGGACCCGAAGCCACGTTCGACGCCGGGATCAGGCCGTATTTCGCGTTGAGAGCGAGGAACGACACCGGCAGATAGCCTTGGAGATACTGCTGCTGGTCGATCGCGAAGGCCGCGTCACCATTCTCGACATCCTTCAGGAAACCCGGAGACAGATCGAAGCTCGCGACGTTGATCTTGCCGCCACCTTCACCCAGCGCCTTGACCGCCTTGACCGAGGGTTCACCCGCCGTCGCCGCACCCAGCGCCAACACGGTGTCGATCGACGTATCGGATTGCAGGGCTGCGCGCACCTTGGCCTCGATATCCGCCGGATCATTGGTGGTCGGCAGCACTTTCACCTGACCGCCAAAGCCCTTGGCGAAACCGGCGCAACGCTGGTCGAGCGAGACATTCCCGACTTCCTGGTTGACGCAGAGCCCGTTCTTGCCACCCATTTCCTTGAGCTTCTCACCCGCGCGCTCACCCGCGGTGAATTCGTCCTGACCGACATGCAGCAGCGCACCCAGCGATTTCGACACATCCGATCCGGCATTCATCGTGATCACCGGGATGCCTGCGGCAACGGCCCGCTTGATCGACGGGCCAAGCGCGTCCGCATCGGGAACCGAGACGACCAAGCCGTCGGGCTCCTGGTTCACGGCGGCGTCGATCAGCTGGCTCATCGCGACCATGTCGAAGGTCTCGGGCGAGCGGTATTCGACATTCACGCCAGTATCCTTCGCCGCCTGTTCGACGCCGTTCTTCACGACCGACCAGAACGGGTCGTTGGCCTGTCCGTGCGAGACCACGACGATATCCGTCGCGAATGCCGGTGCAGCGAAAGCCACGGCGGTGGCCGCAACTGCAGCACGCAGAAACTGTTTCATGTGATCCTCCCAGATTCACTTTCTGTTTGTCACCGCACCGCGCTCCTCCATGTCGCGTCCGATGCGGCCCGGCCGATCCCTTCGGCCTTTGAACCACAGGCGCCTCCTCGCGCCTGCGATTTCCGTCCGTTCCGAGGCAGAGCCTCAGAACGTCGCCAGATCGACGGCCTCCCCCGTCTTGGCGGATTTCGTTGCGGCCTCGGCCATCGCGAGTGCGGCCACGCCGTCCTCGAGCGTCACCGGCATCGGGCGACCTTCCGCCAGAGCAGTGACGAACACGTCCCATTCCGCCGCGTAGGCGGGCATGTAACGTTCGAGGAAGAAATAGGTGGGCTTGGCCGAAGCGACGCCGGCCACGGTCGATTTCGAGACCGTGTTCTCCAGCATGTTGGCCGCGGTCAGCAGCCCCTCCGAGCCCAGCAATTCGACGCGCTGATCGTAGCCGTAGACAGCCCGGCGCGAATTCTTGATCACGGCAATGCGCCCGTCTGCATAGGTCAGCGTGACCACGGCCGTATCCACGTCGCCCGCCTCCCCGATCGCCGGATCGACGATGGAGGAGCCAACCGCGCGAACGCTGACCGGCGCACTGTCCATGATGAAATTCGCCATGTCGAAATCATGGATCATCATATCGCGGAACAGCCCGCCCGAGACCTTGATGTAGGAAACCGGCGGCGGCGCAGGATCGAAAGACGTGACCGAAAGCAGCTCGGCTTTGCCGATCTCTCCGGCGTGGGCGGCAGAGCGCAGCGCGCCGAAATTCGGGTCGAACCGACGGTTGAAGCCGATCATCACAGGCTGGCCGGTTTTCGAAACCGCCGCGAGGCAGGCTTTCGCCCGTTCAAGCGATAGATCGACCGGCTTTTCGCACAGCACGGCCTTGCCTGCTGCCGTCGCCTTCTCGATCAGATCCGAATGGGTGTCTGTCGAGGTGGCGATCAGCACCGCGTCGATGTCGGGATTGGCGATGATCTCCTCGGAACTTGCCGCTTTCGCGTTGTATTTCGCGGCGAGCGCCTGCGCCGCCTCCGCGTTCACATCCGAGACCGCGACGAGCGTGCTGCCCGGATGTCCGGCAATATTTACCGCATGCACCTGACCGATACGGCCGGCGCCCAGCAACCCGACTTTCAACATGCATTCCTCCCAGAACCGATCCGATTCGACCGATGACTGGCGCTAACATCATCCGTTTTGCACGCGCGTGCAAGAATTTTTTGCACGCGCGTGCAAATGGGACTCCGCTGCCGCTCTTTTCTGTGTGTATGCTGGCAAGAAAGCTGATAGGTCAGCTTTTGAGGAGAACCCGATGAGCGACGTGCGCAGACCGAATTTCGAAAACAACATCACCGCCGATGATGTCGCCGAAGCTGCCGGTGTCTCGCGCTGGACGGTCAACCGGGCCTTCAAGAAGGACGCGTCGATTTCGCCCAAGACCCGGACCAAGGTGATGGAAGCGGCGAGCAAGCTCGGCTACGTGCCCGATCTGCGCGCAGCCGCATTGGCCTCGGATCGCTCGAACCTCGTCGCGCTGCTGGTCGATGACTTCGCCAACCCGCATAAGCTGGTGATGATGGAGCGGCTGACGCGCATCCTGCGCAAGCATGGCTGGGATACGCTTCTGGTGAACACGCTCGACCGCGACGATGCGGGCCATGCGATCCTCAACGCCAGCCAGCGCCGCGTCGATGCCGCGATCCTGATCGGGATTCAGTTCGACGATGAGGTTCTCGAGACCGCTCTGCACGCCCGACGTTTCCACAAGCTGATTATCTTCGCGCGCACCTCGCGCCATCCCGACACGATCTCGATCGCGGTGGACGACGCTGCCGCGATGCAGGAGATCGCCGCCTATGTTGCGGAACAGGGCTATCGCCGCCCGCTCTTCCTCGCGGGTCCGCGCACCTACTCCGCGCATCTGCTGCGCAAGGAAACCTTTCTGGGCTGCTGGGAGCGGCGTTTCGGGACCATCCCCGAATTCGCCGAAGTGCCCGCCTATGACCCGATCCTCGCCGAGCAGGTCGTGACCCGGATTCTCACCGGTCGCCCGCGCGACGAAATGCCCGACATCCTCGTCTGCGAGAACGACGCGCTCGCCATCGGCGCGATCGACGTGATCCGGCACAAGCTCGGCCTGCGCATTCCCGAGGATATCGCGGTCACGGGCTTCGACGACGTGCCGCAATGCCAGAGCCCGAATTACGCATTGACCACCTATCGCCAGCCCCTGACGGAGATGGCCGAATATCTGGTCGAAGTGCTCGAAAGCAGCGAAGACCGCGACTTCGACCGCGCGTTCAAGGGCAAGCTCGTCCCCCGCGCAAGCGCCTGACGCCGGAGGGCAAGCGCATCGGTCGACGGGGATAGAGGGCTGATCATTCGCCGTCCGACGCACACATGTCGGCTCAGCGCCCGATCAATGCCGGTTCCTGTACGAGAGAGACACCGAAGCGCGCGCGGACCGTCTCTCGGGCGTGTTCGGCAAGCGCGATGACGTCCTCGACCGCCGCGCCGCCGAGGTTCACGAGGATCAGCGCGTGCGTTTCAGAGAATCCGGCACCGCCCCTGCGGACCCTCTTCAGGCCGCAGAGATCGAGAAGCCTCGCCGCCGAGAGCTTCACGCCGCCCGGCACCGGATGCCCCGGGACGTCCGCCAAGCGTCGCGCGGTCGCGACCGAGACGATCGGGTTGTGAAAGAATGACCCGACATTGCCGATGTCCCTCCAGTCCGGGATCTTCGCCGCGCGTTGAGCCAGAACGGCTTTCATGATCCTGTCCGGGCTGAGTGAGCCGGACAGGTCAGCCAGACCGGCATAGCCGAGATTCGGCTTCCAATCCGTAGGCAGCCGAAGCGTGACCCCGGTGACAAGCTCAACGCCCGGCCTCTCCTTGAAACGGCTGTGCCGATAAGCGAAGCCGCAGTCGCGCGCCGAAAGGCGTCGGGCGGTCCATGTCTTCGTGTCGATAATATCGACGCTCTCGACGAAGTCTTTCAGCTCCACTCCATAGGCGCCGATGTTCTGGACTGGCGCCGCGCCGACAGTGCCCGGTATCCCGGCAAGGTTCTCGAGGCCGCCGATACCCTGCTCCACCGTCCAGCGCACCAGGGCATCCCAGTTCTCACCCGCCTTTGCCGTGACGCGCACACCATCGGAAGCACGCGTCACGCTGCGACCAAGCAATCCGTTGATCCCGACCACGCCGTCGATCTCTTCGGCCAGGACGCAGTTGCTCCCGCCGCCCAGAAGGTGAAACGGCAGGCCGAGACGCCCGGCATATTGCGCGGCGGCGATGATCTCGGCTTCTGTGTGCAGCACCCCGCCGAACCGGGCCTGCGACCGCAAGCCCAGCGTGTTGCGGCGGCCCAAGTCGAACGCTGCCTTCAGCGGTGTCGGCGACTGCGTGACGGGGGGCGTCCACGCACCGGGCCTGCCAGCGCGCGCAACGTCGGTCCGCCGCTCCGCGCTCATGTCACGGCGTCGCGGATGACATAGGTGCAGCGGCGACCGCCCTCGACGATATGTTCAACCCGCTCGACCGAGACATCCTCGCCCAAAACAGCCTTGAACACCGCCTGTTCGGCCCGACAAAAGCCCTGACAGAAAGTCGCCGCGGCGCAGATCGGACAATGGTTCTCGACAAGGAGAAGGGTACCGTCCGCATCACGCTCGGCAGATGCCATGTAGCCTTCGGCGTTGCGCAGCTCGGCCAGCTTCTCGACCCGTGCAGCCAGATCGCCACAGCCCGTCATTTCCGCCTCGTAGAGCGCCTGCGTCGTCGCCTCTCGGGCCTCGATGATGCGCTCGAGCGCCTCCTCCCCTAGAACACCGGAAATGCTGCGCAGAATTTCCACGGTCAGCGCAGCATGCGTGTCCGGAAACCGAGCCTGCCCCTTTTCGCTCAGATGCCAAAAAACCGCAGGTCGCCCACGCCCGGAGGCGCGACGTTCATCTGCGACCAGCCCGTCCTCGGCGAGTTTCAGCAGTTGCTGCCGCGCGGCCTCCCCGGTGGTGCCGAGGCGGGCCCCGACCTGCGCCGAGGTCAGCGCCCCGTGCATCTTCAACGCCATCAGGATGCGCTCAGAGGCGGAGCGCGGCGACCAGCCTGAATCTTCCATCGCGTATTTTTCCAAGCTATCGCTTGACATATTCGCCTCAATCTTTTTCAAAGCACTTACTTGATTTATTAACCCGCCGCAGGCTGCGGCGCAACCACCCCCGCAGGAGACCTGACATGGCTTTCGAACTTCCCGCACTGAACTTTTCCCATGCCGCGCTGGCTGACCGCGGCATGAGCCAGGAAACGCTCGAACTTCACCACGACAAGCACCATCAGGCCTATGTGACGGCGCTCAACGGCTTCGTCGAGAAGACCGCCGACCTTCAGGGCAAGACTCTGGAGGAGATCGTCGTCGCCACTTACGGCGATCCCGCACGCGACGGCATCTTCAACCAGGCGGGACAGCACTGGAACCACATCCATTTCTGGAACGCCCTTTCGCCGCATGGTGGCGGCATCCCCGGCGCACTCGAGTCGCGACTGATCGCCGATTTCGGTTCTGTCGACGATTTCAAAGCGGCGTTCAAGGCCGCAGCAACCGGGCAATTCGGTTCGGGCTGGGCCTGGTTGATCCAGAAGCCGGACGGAAGCCTCGGCGTGACCAAGACGCCCAACGGGGTGAACCCGCTCGCCACCGGCGAGGGCACGGCGCTGCTGGGCCTCGATGTCTGGGAACACAGCTACTACGTCGACTTCCGCAACCGTCGGCCGGACTACGTGACGAACTTCCTCGACAATCTCGCAAATTACGAGTTCGCGGCGTCGAACCTCGCCTGATGCACCGAGCGCCGTGCGCACCACCTGCGCACGGCCTCTTCCAAGCTCATGAGCCCGCCCCATGACATACGTCGTCACCGAAAACTGCATCGCCTGCAAATACATGGATTGCGTCGAGGTCTGTCCGGTCGATTGCTTCTATGAGGGCGAAAATGCTCTCGTGATCCATCCCGATGAATGCATCGACTGCGGCGTCTGCGA
>NZ_DFRG01000030.1:0-11226 GCF_002378135.1 Thioclava sp. UBA3469 | reverse complement strand
GGCGCCATGTTGGCGATGGTCGCGCGCTGAGCCAGCGGCAGGTTGTCGAGGCCGTCGCCGTAGAATTCGACGAACTTGCCGACCACGCCGTGGGCGCGGAGCATTTCGACGACTTTCAGCACGAGGTCGGTGCCGGTGGTGCCTTCGACCATTGCGCCGGTGAGCTTGAAGCCCACGACTTCCGGGATCAGCATCGAGATCGGCTGGCCGAGCATGCCGGCTTCAGCTTCGATACCGCCCACGCCCCAGCCGAGGACGGCCGCGCCGTTGACCATGGTGGTGTGGCTGTCGGTGCCGACGAGCGTGTCGGGATAGGCGACTTCGGTGCCGTCCTGATCCTTGTCGGTCCAGACGGTCTGGGCGAGATATTCGAGGTTCACTTGGTGGCAGATGCCGGTGCCCGGCGGAACCACGCGGAAGTTCTCGAACGCGGTCTGGCCCCACTTGAGGAACTTGTAGCGCTCGATGTTGCGCTCGTATTCGCGGTCGACGTTCATCTGGAACGCGCGCGGGTTGCCGAATTCGTCGATCATCACCGAGTGGTCGATCACGAGGTCGACGGGCACGAGCGGGTTGATCTTCTGTGCGTCGCCGCCAAGACCCTTGATGCCGTCACGCATTGCTGCGAGGTCGACCACGGCCGGAACGCCGGTGAAGTCCTGCATCAGCACGCGGGCGGGGCGGTAAGCGATCTCGCGCGGGTTCTTGCCGCCTTGCTCGGCCCATTCGCCGAAGGCTTTGATGTCGTCGGTCGAGATCGTGAAGCCGTTATCCTCGAACCGCAGGAGGTTCTCCAGAACCACCTTCAGCGAAGCGGGCAGCTTCGAGAAATCACCCAGGCCAGCCTCGGTGGCGGCGGGGATCGAGTAATAAGCATAGGTTTTCGAACCGACGCTGAGTTCGCGGCGGGTCTTTGCGGTATCCTTACCGGTAACGATGGGCATGAGAATGGCCTCCCTTCAAGGGTCCTAAGGGTGTCGCTGGCGTGTGTTTGCCCCAAGCGCGCGATCCGTTCAAGAGGGTCGGGGCATTTTTAGTATACCATTGCACACAAAAACACGCGACTGGAGCGACCCAGCGTCATCTTGAACCGCGCTTGGGCCGTATACGTTGGACATATATCGTTTCGCGCGCCCGGACAGAAAGAAATCTCTCAAAACATTGATTAGGCATGGTCTGAGCAGAAACGCTAGGTATAAAGACGGCGAAGTGAGGAGTGTTTTTCGAGTGCGCGCAGGACGTTTGACCGCGATGGGAGCTGCTTTCGCCGCAGGGCTGGTAAGCTTTGCGGAATTTGCGTCTGCCCAAGGGGCAGCCGACGCGCCGCCCGGGATGCGTCTCAACGCCTCCGAGGCGCTTCTCAACCAGATGGCCTCCGAGAAATCCGACACCCCCGCGAAGCCGAACCCCGTGGCGCCCGATCCCGACACCGAAGGCGAGCACGACCCGGTCGTGGTCGAGCTTTATACCTCGCAGGGCTGTTCGTCCTGCCCGCCGGCGGATGCGCTCTTGAAGGAGCTCACGGACCGCGACGACGTGATCGCGCTGGCGCTGCATGTCGATTACTGGGACTATCTCGGCTGGAAGGATCCCTTTGGAAAGCCTGAGTTTTCCGCCCGGCAGAAATCCTATGCGATCGCCGCGGGCGAGCGCACGGTCTACACCCCGCAGATGATCATCGCGGGCCGCGAGGCCCTGATCGGGCCGCAGGAAGCGGCGCTCGACACCGCCATCGCACGCGAGAGCGACGCCCATCCCGAGGTCGATCTGAAGATCACGGGGAAGGGCGATCATTACGAGATCGCGCTGAGCCCGGTCGATAAGCTGGAGACGCCCGCGATGGTGCAGCTCGTGCGCTACAAGCCCTCCGCCACGGTCGACATCCTGCGCGGCGAGAATGCCGGGCGCACGGTGACCTACAAGAACATCGTCACCAGCCTGACCGGCATCGCCGAATGGGACGGGCGCAAGGCTGTGACGCTCTCGGTCGATCTCGACGGGGACGCGCCCGCCGTGGTGATCGTTCAGGAATCCCGCCCCAGCAAGAACGGCCCGCTACCCGGTCCGATCCTCGCCGCAGGTCAGCTGGACTGACCGGGGCGGATCGAGCTGCGCCGAGCCCGTCAGGGCAGGGCGCAACCGTCCCTTCGGTACCCTGATTTTTCCTTGCATCCAGACGCGCATCTCGTATAAGGCCGCATCTTCCGCGTTTGCTATGAACCGGCGGAGCCTCTCGTGTTGGGTTGCGGAAGTGTCAGACGCCCAACTTTGAAGCCGCCTCGAAATACAGGAGTTCGCATGCCGCTTTACGAGCAAGTCCTCATCGCGCGTCAGGATCTGTCCAACGCGCAGGCCGAAGGCCTTGTCGAACATTTCTCCACGGTCCTGTCGGACAACGGCGGCAAAGTCGTCGATTCCGAATACTGGGGCGTGAAGACCATGGCCTACAAGATCAACAAGAACCGCAAGGGTCACTACGCCTACCTGCGCACCGACGCCCCGTCGGCAGCCGTGCAGGAAATGGAGCGTCTGGCCCGTCTGCATGACGACGTGATGCGCGTCCTGACCATCAAGGTCGACGAGCACGAAGAGGGCCCCTCGGTCCAGATGCAGAAACGTGACGAACGCGACAACCGTCGCGAGCGCCGTTGATCGGTAGACAGGAGTAGACACCATGGCAAAACCGTTTTTCCGCCGTCGTAAGGTCTGCCCGTTCTCGGGTGAGAACGCGCCGAAGATCGACTACAAGGACACCCGTCTTCTGCAGCGCTACATCTCTGAGCGCGGCAAGATCGTCCCCGCCCGCATCACCGCCGTTTCGGCGAAGAAGCAGCGTGAACTGGCCCGCGCGATCAAGCGCGCCCGTTTCCTCGCCCTGCTCCCCTACGCCGTGAAATAAGGAGACCGACCGATGGAAGTGATCCTTCTCGAACGCGTGGCCAAGCTCGGCCAGATGGGTGACGTCGTCACCGTCAAGGACGGCTTCGGCCGTAACTACCTGCTGCCGCAAGGCAAGGCACTGCGCGCCAACGAATCCAACATCAAGAGCTTCGAAGAGCGCAAAGCGCAGCTCGAGGCCCGCAACCTCGAAACCAAGAAAGAAGCCGAAGCTCTGGCGTCGAAGATCGACGGCGAGACTTTCGTCGTGATCCGTTCGGCTTCGGACGGCGGCAACCTTTACGGTTCGGTCACCACCCGTGACGCGGCGAACATCGCCTCCGAGCAGGGTTTCTCGGTGGACCGCAAGCAGGTCATCATCCGCCAGCCGATCAAGGTTCTCGGCCTGCATGACGTCGAAGTGCACCTGCACCCCGAAGTCGTCGCCGAGATCCAGCTCAACGTCGCACGTTCGCCCGAAGAGGCCGAGCTGCAAGCGTCGGGCAAGTCGATCCAGGACGTGGCGGCCGAGGAAGAGGCTGCAGCCGAGTTCGAGATCGCCGAACTGTTCGACGATATCGGCGGCGCGACCTCCGACGACGACGAGGGCGGCCCCGTTGCCACCCCCGAGTCGGCCGAAGACGAAAACAACGCCTGATCGGTCGCTTCGACCTTTCAGTCCGAAAGACAGAGAACCGCGCCTTCCGGGGCGCGGTTTTTTCATGCTTGCCTGTCGGAGTATTTCTGCTGAAATATGTCTAATGACATAGTCGGGCCGCGACGCGCGGCGCAGACCCCGGAACCGCGTGCCGCAATCCGGCGTTGGCCCCTAAATGGCCCTCAGGGCTTTGAAAACAGGGGACATGCATGACGAAACGATCGGGGCAGGGCCCGCGCGATGACGCATCGAGCCGACGCGACCGGCTCGTGCAGGCGGGGCTTCTGGGCTTCGGCGCCTATCTCATGTGGCGGCGCTATCAGGACGATCGGCAGGCCGCGATCCACGGGCCCACGGAAGGCCGCAGCGCCCGTCATGTCCCCGCGACCCGCACCGACCGCTATGACCGGCCCGCCGACCGCGCGCTGGGACGTCAGGCGGAAAGCCCGTTCGATATCCCCCGCGCAGGCTGGAAGGCCATCGCCAAGCGCGCTTACGGTCAGATCGACGAGGACCGCGTGCTGGCCGTCGCCGCGGGCGTGACCTTCTACGCGCTGCTCGCCCTGTTCCCGGCCCTGACCGCCACCGTCTCGATCTACGGCATCTTTGCGGACCGCCAGACCATGTTGCAGGATCTCGATGCGCTCAAGAACGTCATCCCGCCTGAGGCGCTGACGCTGATCCGCAACCAATTGGAGCAGTTGATCGGGTCCAGTTCAAACGCGCTCGGGCTGGCCTCGATCTTCGGCATCCTGCTGGCGCTCTGGTCGGCCAATGGGGGTGCGAAAGCGATGATCGGCGCGCTCAACGTGGCCTATGGCGAGAAGGAGCGGCGCAGCTTCGTGCAGCTCAACGCTTTTGGCCTGGGCATGACGATCACCGGGATTGTCATGGTCTGCGCACTGATCCTCGTCGCCGCCGTGCTGCCCGTGATGCTCGATTACATCCCGATGGGCGGGGCGCTGGATGCGGTGCTGCGCTGGGGGCGCTGGCCGGTGATGGCGCTGGTGCTGGTGGGGATGCTGATGCTGCTCTATCGCTACGCGCCCGCACGCAATGCGCCGCGCTGGATCTGGGTCGTGCCGGGGGCGATCGTGGCCTCGATCCTGCTGCTCATCGTCTCGGCGGGCTTCTCCTTCTACACTTCGAACTTCGCGAATTACTCGAGCACCTATGGCTCGATCGGCGCGGTGGTGGTGCTGATGATGTGGATCTGGCTCTCGACGACGGCGGTGCTTCTGGGGGCCGAGATCAATTCCGAGGCCGAGCATCAGACCGCGCAGGACAGCACCATCGGCGCGCCGCGTCCCTTGGGCGCGCGCAACGCCGTGGTGGCCGATGCGGTCGCGCCTGCGCCCGCGCGCAAGCGCTGAGCGGGGCGCGCGAAACGAGCCTCAAAATCGCCGTTTTTACAGGGAATCCTGTCCGGGCAAGCAACCCTGACGAGGCCCTGCCATGCGGCTGTTTTCGATCCTGCACTTCGCGCTGACCCACACGATCCTCGTGACGGGCGGGCTTTTGTACCTACATGATCCCGAAGGTGCGCGCGACCGGCTCGCATCGGCGGGCGAGGTGCTGCGCACGGCGATTTATGACCGGATCGAGCCCGGCAATCCCGCGGCGGATCGCACCGCGTCCCTGCATGTGGATCGCGCGGCCCAGAAGCTGCGCGAGGTTGCGACCGCGACCGATCTTCCCTCGCTAATCCCGAACGCGAAATTCCTGAAAGTGCCGACCGCGGAGTGAGGCAGGGTAGGCGCGACCCGCGCCACATCCCCTCCGCGAACGCAAAAGGCCGCCCCGAGGGGCGGCCTTCGCTATTACTGGGCGGAGTGCCCGAAGATCACAGCTCGTCGAGCTTCTCGATCTCTTTCTGCAGCTCTTCCTTGGTGACTTCCTTGTCGTCCACCTTGGCTTCGCCAGCGATGTAGTCGACGACCTTGTCTTCGAAGAGCGGCGCGCGCAGCTGCTGCTGCATCTGCGGGTTCTGCTGCACGAATTCGAAAAAGGCGCGCTCCTGACCCGGGTACTGACGTGCCTGGTTCATGATCGCCTGGGTCATCTCGGCGTCGGAGACCTCGATCTCCTGCTTGCGGCCGATTTCGGCGAGCAGCAGGCCAAGGCGCACGCGGCGCTCGGCGAGGGTGTTGTGCTCGTCGGTGGTTTCGATCTCGCCGTGGTCATGGCCGTGATCGTCCGGGTTCTCTTCGTGATAGAGCTGGTGCGCGATCTGCTTGGCCTCGGCTTCCACGAGCGAGGGGGGCAGGTCGAACTTCACCTGATCGTCGAGCTGGTCGAGCAGGCCACGCTTCATCACCTGACGCGCAGCGCCCTGGTACTCGGCTTCCAGACGCTCTGCGACCTGGGCTTTCAGCGCGGCGAGGTCTTCGGCACCGAACTGCTTGGCCATCTCGTCGTCGATCTCGGCAGCCTTCGGCGCCTTCACTTCGTGGACCTTGCACTTGAACAGCGCTTCCTTGCCCGCGAGATGCTCCGCACCGTATTCGGTCGGGAAGGTCACGGTCACTTCGACGTCGTCACCGGCTTTCGCGCCGACGAGTTGCTCTTCGAAGCCCGGGATGAACGAGCCCGAACCGACTTCCAGCGGGTAGCCTTCGCCCTTGCCGCCTTCGAACGCTTCACCGTCGACGAAGCCTTCGAAATCGATCACGACCTGATCGCCGTTCTCGGCAGCGCCTTCTTTGGTCTCGAAGTTCTTGGCGGTCGCGGCGAGGCTTTCCAGCGCTTCGTTCACTTCGCCTTCGTTGGCCTTCACGACCAGACGCTCGAGCTTGACGCCCGACAGATCGACATCCGGGATTTCCGGCAGCGCTTCGTACTCGACGGTCACGACCACGTCGTCACCCTCTTTCCAGTCTTCGCCGTCCTTCATCTCGATCTTCGGCTGCATCGCGGGGCGGTCGCCGGTTTTCTCGAAATGCTCGCTCATCGCGCCGTCGACCGATTCCTGCATCGCTTCGCCGAGGATGCGCGGGCCGAATTGCTTGCGCAGCATCGCCATCGGAACCTTACCCTTGCGGAAGCCCTTCATCTCGATCTCGGGCTGCGCTTCGGAAAGCTTCGCGGTGACCTTCTCGTCGAGTTCCTTGGCGGTGATGGTGATCTCGTAGCCGCGCTTGAGGCCGTCGTTCTGGGTCTCGGTGACCTGCATGGTTTGTCCTTTGTCTCTGGGCGCCGCGCGGATCGCGGCCGGTTCTCGAATTTCAGGCGTCCTTCTATTGAGCCTCAGCCATGGTGGCAAGGCGAAAAGGGGCTGCGGGGCGGCCTCCGGGCGGTGAAATACGCGCGCGGGCGGGCGCGTGCGAGGAGATGCCGGGAACACAGGATCGGGAGCGGGTAGGGCGGGCGCTGACAAAGCGGTGCAAGGTGCGGCGCGCGGCTGCGGCGGATCGGGAGGAAGATGCAGCCGGGACGCACCACCCCACAATGGTCGCCCCGGCCGCGAATCCGGGATTGCGCCGAGCCGGCGCGTCGTCGTGATCTCTCACCGCTTCGGCGGATCCGCCCCCTTGTTTGCGGATCCCAAGCGGAGACGTCACGATCTCCCTGAAGGTCCACTCTAAGCCGGAAGTGTTTGAAACTCAGCGGTCATTTTCGGACAGATCGCGTCTTTGTGGTCCGTGTTGTGCCCGGAAGACCGCTCTCTCGTCCTCACGCGACGGTGCGCCAGCCGCGTTCGACGCATTCGAACTTCACCGCCTGCCTGCGGAAGTGGTCGCGCACGAAACCGGGCGAGAGCCAGAGGCGGCCTCGCCTGCGCGGCAATTCCCATCCAAGGTGGCCCGCCTCTTCGGCCTTCTGGATCATCCGCTTGATCTTCGAGACCGAGATCAGGAATAGCTCGGCCAGCGCGGCGATGCTGACCGGTTCGAGATAGATGCGCCCGTCGGTCTCGCGCAGGTCGGTGAGCATGCGGATCAGCGCATGGAGCAGGATGCCGCCAGTGTCGGAGCCGAGGAAATGCGCCATCGAGGGCGGCGGCGCGCGCCATTCGGGATCGGCGCGGATGATCTCGACCATGTGCCGCTGCATCGCGAAGGGAAGATCGGGATCGTTGCGCGCCGCGGCCAGCCGCGCGCCACCGTCGAGCATGTCGAGGCAATGCAGATGCCCCTCGCACCAGCGCCGCATGCCTTGTTCGGCGACGGGCGTCGTGGTGACGGGCCGCAAGCGCCCGTCGCCCTTCGTCTCGCTCGGCGGGGCGAGCAGGCCATGCACCTCCATCTCGCCGAGATACTGGCTCAGCGTCTTGCGGTTGATCTCGACATGGGGCGTCAGTGCCGCAAGAAGCCGTCCCGGCGTCAGCTTCGGCGCGTCCGGCTCCGTCTTCGCCCGCATCGCCAGTGCGAAACTGGTCTGGCTGACGAGCCAGCGCCGATGCGAGGCCATGTGCCGCGCAATCCGCGGCGTCTGCGCCTGCACATCGAGCAGCATTGTCGCCACCGCCTTCTGTGTGGCGAAGAAATTCGGATTGGCCGCAATCGCGTCGCGGCTGAGCGCGTGGCTGGAATTGGGGGAGCGCGAGCCGGACTCCGGCGCGTCTTCGACAGGCCGCCGGGGCGGCATTTGCGGGCCTTCGACCATCACGCCTCCCACGCTTTCGGTCACCAAAGCGGGGGCGTACCGGGCCCGCGCAGCCTTATAAAACTAGCATAGCCGCGCAATAAGGCGAGGGTATGGTACGATATTCTGGAGGTTGGGAGTGGTGCGGGTGAAGGGACTCGAACCCCCACGCCAAAGGCGCCAGAACCTAAATCTGGTGCGTCTACCAGTTCCGCCACACCCGCATCAGGGGCGTAATAGCAACAGCCTGCGGGCTCGGAAAGAGGAAGATGCGATTTTGCTCGTCTTAACGAGATGGTGAGGGTTAGCCTGTACCTAAAGGCGCGTCAGACGCCGAAGTTACGAGTAGGCAAGAGCAGGTATCGCCATGGGACAGGCACCCGGGCGGGGGGATGGCATGGCCATGCTCCGCCAGATCATCGAATCCAATCCACGCCACAGCCTTCCGGGCCCGGCTGGCCCGAACGTGACAGAGCGCGTATCGCCGCCCGAGGCGCGCAAGCCGAAGCCGGATCTCAGCGCGGGGATCGCCGCCGGGGCGCGGGTCTACACGCTCGACGGGGCCATCCCGATCGAGTTTCTCGAACCCGGCGACCGGATCGTGACGCGCAGCGGGACATGCAAGCTTAAGGCGTTGCGGGCGGGCGATTATGTGGGCGCGCTGATCCGGGTCTCGCCCGGCGCGCTTGGCCATGACCGGCCCGGGGCGCCGCTGCTGATCGCGCAGGGGGCGCAGCTGATGATGCGCGACTGGCGGGTGCAGGTGATCTACGGCAAGCGTGAGGCGCTTCTACCCGCGCAATCGGTCGTCGACGGCCACTATGTCACGCTGGGCCAAGGCCGCGCGCGGCTCTTCGTGCTGGAATTCGAGACGCCCGAAGTGATCTATGTCGATGGTGTGGAAATGGCGGCTGCAGTGGCAAGCGTCGACGCCTGATCGACGCGGAATTCCCGACAATTTTCATAAGTCTCAGAGGGTTGCGAGGCGTCGTCTCGTCACATCTGCGATAGTGATTTGACATAAACGTACCTGATCACGCGCTTGTGTTGACAGGATGATATGTCATTTGCATAGTCTTATTATGCACTAGGGGACGAGTACGCAGTTTCGCTGCGAAACGCGTGGTTAAATCTGTTCGGAGATTTTGATGACGGCACCTTTGCGAAATGCAGAGGCGATCTTGCATTGCGCGGGTTGCGCTGGACGTAACCATGGCGTGTGCGGATCCCTCTCGGATCGAACCCTCGCCCGCGTCGCGCAACGGGCGCGTGCGATCTCCGTCGCGGCCAATGACCGGCTGTGCGAGGAAGATGTCACCTGCCACCACATCGCGCTGGTTCAGAGCGGCATGTTGCGGATGCAGAGCCATTCGCTCGCGGGGCGGCGCAAGATCACGGGGCTCGTCGTTCCGGGCGACAGCATCGGGCAGATCATCCGGGGCACGCGGGACACCGCGATCGAAGCCGTGATCGACACCAGACTTTGCCTGTTCGAGTCGGCGAACTTCGCTCAGCTGATCGAGCAGGAGCCCGAATTGCGCCGCGCGCTATGTCATCAGGCGGAAAACTGGACCGAGAAAGCGCGGCGGTTGAGCTTGCTACTGGGCGCCTATGGACCTGCGAGCCGACTGCGCGCGCTGCTGCTGCTGGCGCCCAGTATCATGCCTTGGAAAGCCCTGCCTGACGGGGGTGGCGTGTTGACGATGCTGCTGCCGCGTCAGGACATCGCCGATCTCATCGCCACGACGCAGGAGACGGTCAGCCGCTCGCTGCATCAGTTCCAGAAAGACGGGCTGATCGATATCCTGAACGCTAGGCAATTCCGCCTGAACGACCTCGAGGCCCTGTCCGAAGGGCTGGAGGAGATCTTGCACCACTGAGCGCGCTCACTCGTCGCGCATCTCCAGCGAATTTCCCGAGATTTCGATGAGCCTCTCCAGATTGGCGAGCTCGACATCGTACGGCGTGACGATCCGGATCGCGCCCGTGCGCTCGAGCTGGTGAAACGCCCGGCTCAGCGATTCCGGCGAGGTGCCCAGCAGATGCGCTATATCGACCCGCTTGATATGGATATGCAGGTTCAGCTGGATGGGCGCATGCGCGGTGCCTTCCAGGGTCCGGTATTTGTGGCGGCTCAGGATGATCAGGAGCGAGGCGAGCCGCTCAACGACTTTCGAGCTTCCCAAGACCATCACCCACTCGCGCGCGGCGTCGAGCTCGTCGAGAATGCTCAGCAGGAACAGCCGCTCCGCCTCATGCGAGCGGGCGATGATCGCTTCGAATTTCTGCCGGTCGCAGGTCAGAACCGCCCCGTCGCTGAGCGCCTCGATCCGGTAGCCGGAGGGGCCGTTGAAGGCGCGCCCGAACATGTCCGACGGCGTGATCAGCCCGATGATGTGGCGGTGCCGGTCCTGCAGGGTTTTCGACATGGCGAGAAACCCGTCGGTCACGAAGCCGATCCGGTCAGCGACCTCGCCGTCTTCGATCAGCACATCGCCCGGCGAAAAGCGAATGCTTTGCCAGAGCGGCATCATCTCGCTGCGCAAATCCTCCGGGAGTACGTCGAGCAGGCGCTGCAATTTGCCCTGCGCCACCACGCCCTCGATCTCGACCGGCTGTCCGGACTTCGGATGCTCGTTCATGCGTCTCCTCTCCCTGTCGCAGGAAGGATTCTAGTCCGGGTCAGACCGGGATGCGAGAGCTACGAGGTCGAAAAGCCGGGATTGTGCCGCTCTTTTCTGCGCCTCTCATCATGAAGTTGCAGGAAAAATCGCGCGGCACAGGTAGCACGTTGATCGGCATCAAAGAATCACGCTGAACAGTCACGGTAAAATACCTTGCAACAAAGGAGAGACAGATGAAAAACCTGCTTATCATTCTTGGCGTGACTGCGGCTCTGGCTGGCTGCGAGACGATGACCGGTCCGGCAGCTTCCGACATGACCGATGAGGCGATGACCGCTCCGGCGGGCACTTCGACCGCCACCACGGACACCTCGGGCACCCACACCAATACGCAAGACCAGGATCGCTCGCGCGAGCAAGCGTCGCAATAATCTGACACGGGCGGCGAGGGGCTGATGCATCTCGCCGCCCGCATTGTCTGGG
>NZ_DFRG01000096.1:1509-4407 GCF_002378135.1 Thioclava sp. UBA3469 | reverse complement strand
GGCGGTCACGGGATCGCCGTGGCCGGGGTATAGGATGCGCGGGCTCTGCGCCTCGATCCGCGCGAGCGAGCGGTAGTAATCGCCCAGATCGCCGTCGGGTGGCGAGATCAGCGTCGAGGACCAGCCCATCACCACATCGCCGGTCAAAAGCGCATCGCCGAGCGCGAAGCTCAGATGGTTGCAGAAATGGCCGGGCGTGTGCAGCGCGGTGAGCGACCAGTCGCCATGGCTCAGCGTCTCTCCATCCTCGAACAAAATGTCGGGGTCGAACGCGTGATCGACTCCTTCACCGCCGCCCGCATGGCCGCGCGCCGCGAGTTCCGCCATTACCGGTGCGCGCCCGGCTTCGGGCGGGCCGAAGGCGAGGATCGGCGCGCCCGTAGCCTCGGCCAAGAGCCGTGCGCCGGGGGAATGGTCGAGATGCGCATGGGTGACGAGGATATGGCTGACACGTTCGCCTGGCGCGAGCGCGTCGAGGAGCGCCTGCAGATGCGCGGGATCGGCGGGGCCGGGATCAACAACAGCGACCTCGCCCGTGCCGATGACATAGGTGCAGGTGCCGGTATAGGTCATGGGGGACGGGTTCGGTGCGATGATCCGGCGCAAGCCGGGCTGCAATTCTTCCATCTTTCCCTCCATCGCGGCCATCGTTAGGGTTCTGGCATGAAATTTCGCTGGCTGAAACAGATGATGCCGCGCGGGCTCTATGGGCGGGCCGCGCTGATCCTGATTCTGCCGGTGGTGACGATCCAGCTCGTGGTCTCGATCGTCTTCATTCAGCGCCATTTCGAACGCGTCACGCAGCAGATGACCGAAGGGATGGTGCGCGAGATCGCTCTGCTCGATCAGGTCGCGACCAATGCGCCGACGGCGGAGGTTGCCCGCGAACGGCTCGACGTTCTCGACAAGACGCTGAACTTCGCCTCGCAATTCCCGGCGCCCACGCATCTCGCGTCGCAGCGGGGCGATACCCGCAGTTTCTTCGATCTGACCGGGATCGTGGTGATCTCGACGCTGCGGGCGAACCTGTCGCAGATCCGCTCCATCGATCTCGACAACAACACCAATTCCGTGCGGGTGGTGCAGGAGACGCCGAACGGGCCGTTGGCGGTGACCTTCGCGCGCAGCCGGGTTTCGGCGTCGAATCCGCACCAATTGCTGGTTCTAATGGTCTTTGTTTCCATTCTGATGACACTGATCGCCTATATCTTCCTGCGCAATCAGCTGCGCCCGATCCGCAGGCTGAGCCATGCGGCGGAGGAATTCGGCAAGGGGCGTAACCTGAATTACCGCGTCTCGGGGGCGACGGAGGTGCGCGCCGCAGGCCGCGCCTTCCTCGATATGCGCAACCGGATCGAGCGGCAGATCGAGCAGCGCACGCTGATGCTGTCCGGTGTCAGCCACGATCTGCGCACGCCGCTCACGCGTCTGCGGCTCGGGCTGTCGATGATGGAGGAGAACGACGAGGTTCGCGCGATGGAACGTGACGTCGACGAGATGGGGCGCCTTGTCGATGCGTTTCTCGAGTTCTCGCGCGACGGTGCGTCGCATGGCGAGCCGGAGACGCTGCCGATCTGCGGCTTCGTTTCAGGCGTGGTGGAGGATATGCGGCGGATGGGGCGCGATGTGACGCTGGTCGATTGTGACAGCGAGGAGGAGGCGACCTTCCGCCCCGATGCCCTCAAACGCGCCTTGGCGAATCTGATCGGCAACGCGGTCCGCTACGGCACGCGCGCGGAAATCACCGTCTCGATCGCGCGCACGGGGTGGCGAATCGCGGTGCATGATGACGGGCCGGGCATCCCGCCCGAACGCCGCGAGGAGGCGATCCGGCCATTTACCCGGCTCGACCCGGCGCGCAATCAGGATCGCGGGCAGGGCGTCGGATTGGGGCTTTCGATCACCGCCGACATCCTGCGCCGCCATGGTGGATCGCTGAAACTCGGGCGATCCGAACGGCTTGGCGGCTTGATGGCCGAGATGATCCTGCCGCGGTAAGTGGCTACACGTTCGATCACGCGCGCGCACGAACCGCTCACGGCAACGAGATCGCCTCTTGCGGCCTGTCCCGGGGCCACGCATTGTGACGGGTGAGTGACATGCCCTAGTTGAATGGATGCTTCACGGCTCCTAGATATTGGGTTGAACAGGGGAGGGGCGTGGTCGCCGAAAACGGGGCCGGACCCTCCTGCCAAGAGAGGAACGCCGATGACCGAATTTAGCTCTGTCACCCATCCGGTCCTGCCGCTGCGCGATATCGTGGTTTTCCCCCACATGATCGTGCCGCTCTTCGTCGGGCGCGAGAAATCCGTGCGCGCACTGGAAGAGGTGATGGCGGAGGATCGCCAGATCTTGCTCGCAAGCCAGGTCGATCCGTCGCAAGACGACCCCGATACGGACGGGATTTTCCGCGTTGGCGTGCTCGCCAACGTGCTGCAACTGCTGAAACTGCCCGATGGCACCGTGAAGGTGCTGGTCGAGGGCAAGAGCCGCGTGCGCATCACCGATTTCGTCGAGAATGACGACTATTTCGAAGCGAATGCCGAGCCGCTGATCGAGACCGAGGGCGATGTGGAGACGATCCGCGCGCTGCTACGCTCGGTCGCCGAGGAATTCGAGCGCTACGCGAAGATCAAGAAGAACATCCCCGAAGAGGCGCTCTCGGCCGTGGCCGATGCGACCGAAGCGGACAAGCTGGCCGATCTCGTCTCGGGCCATCTGGGGCTGGAAGTGGCCCAGAAGCAGGAGCTTCTGGAAACGCTCGACGTCTCCGAACGGCTGGAGCGGGTCTACGGGCTCATGCAGGGTGAGGTCTCGGTTCTCCAGGTGGAGAAGAAGATCAAATCCCGCGTGAAGACGCAGATGGAGAAGACCCAGCGCGAGTACTACCTGAATGAG
>NZ_DFRG01000096.1:1016-1176 GCF_002378135.1 Thioclava sp. UBA3469 | reverse complement strand
GGCCATTCAGAAGGAACTCGGCGATGGCGAAGACGGCCAGAACGAGATCCTCGAGCTCGAAGAGCGCATCGAGAACACCAAGCTCTCGAAAGAGGCCAAGGAAAAGGCCGAGGCCGAGCTGAAGAAGCTCAAGTCGATGTCGCCGATGTCGGCGGAAGCC
>NZ_DFRG01000096.1:521-678 GCF_002378135.1 Thioclava sp. UBA3469 | reverse complement strand
GTGCGCAACTATCTCGACTGGATGCTGTCGATCCCGTGGGGCACCAAATCCCGCGTGAAGAAAGACCTCAGCAAGGCCGAGGCCGTGCTCGATGCCGATCACTACGGTCTCGAGAAGGTCAAGGAACGCATCGTCGAATATCTCGCGGTGCAGGCGC
>NZ_DFRG01000096.1:0-136 GCF_002378135.1 Thioclava sp. UBA3469 | reverse complement strand
CGGCGTGGGCAAGACCTCGCTCGGCCGGTCTGTCGCCAAGGCAACGGGGCGCGAATTCATCCGCATCTCGCTCGGCGGCGTGCGCGACGAATCCGAGATCCGCGGACACCGTCGGACCTATATCGGCTCGATGCCC
>NZ_DFRG01000260.1:5723-7416 GCF_002378135.1 Thioclava sp. UBA3469 | reverse complement strand
GGGCGCGGCGGCCAATACACCTATCACGGCCCCGGCCAGCGCGTCGCCTATGTGATGCTCGACCTGAACAAGCGTGGGCGCGACGTGCGCTGCTTCGTACGCCAGCTCGAGGATTGGGTGATCGCCGCGCTCGACGAATTCAACGTAAAGGGCGAGATTCGCGACGGCCGCGTCGGCGTCTGGGTCCAGCGCCCCGACAAGCCGAAAGCGGCGGATGGCAGCCTGCGCGAAGACAAAATCGCCGCGATCGGGGTGAAGCTGCGCAAATGGGTCAGCTTCCACGGCATCTCGATCAATGTGGAGCCGGACCTGTCGCATTTCGAGGGAATCGTGCCATGCGGGATTCGCGATCACGGGGTGACCAGCCTCGTCGATCTTGGCCTGCCGGTCGAAATGGCCGATCTTGATCTCGCGCTACGTGCGACATTCTGTCGCATTTTTGTGAGTAAACTAAATGCGACCTCAGAAGTTTAGTGGACACATAGGCAATCATGCATGTTAGAACGCCCTTCAAGGCAGCGTGACTGCCCTGTGAAAGCCGGGTCGGGAGGGCCCGAGCTTCGTCTCAAAATGAACAAGGAAGACGCGATGAAACTCAGCCTTATTGCCATGATCACCGCCGTCACCGTTGCGAGCCCCGCGCTTGCGCAGGACGTCGAGAAAGGCAAAAACGAATTCAAGCGGTGCAAGGCCTGTCACTCGATCGTCGCCCCCGATGGCACTGCGATCTACAAAGGCGGCAAGGTCGGCCCGAACCTCTACAACGTGATCGGTCGCAAGGTCGCATCCGTGGATGGCTATAAATACAAGGACGGGATCAAGGAATACGCCGATACCGGCGCCGTCTGGACCGAAGAGCTGCTCGCCGAATACATCACCGATCCGTCGAAGTTCCTCGAGGAGCAGACCGGCGATCCCAAGGCGAAATCGGGCATGGCCTACAAACAGCGCAAGGACCAGGCAGACATCGCCGCTTACCTCGGTTCGGCAGAAGTGTCGCCCGACGCGCCCGCGTCCTGATCGCGACATAAACGCATCACGCGTTCGTTGGCGGACCCTTTCGGGGGTCCGCTTTTTTTGTGCCAGCGTCGCGGATTCGCAACGCCCGCGCGGCGCCACCCCGACGCTCGCACAGCCTGCCAAGGGCGCGAGATCACGGATCACTCACGCCTGACAGAACTGCGACATTTTTTCACGGATGCGTGTGCAGAATTCTTGCCCTGCCATCGAAATATTCATAACCTCCGTTCATTCAGGCCCAAAGGGACGGGAGACCCGGGTCTGACGGGAGAAATGGGAGATCACTATGGCGGACGCAGCCGTTCACGGCGAGGGCGCACATGACACGCGCGGGTTCTTTACCCGTTGGTTCATGTCGACCAATCACAAGGATATCGGGATCTTGTATCTCTTCACCGCAGGCGCGGTGGGGCTGATCTCGGTCCTGTTCACAGTTTACATGCGCCTCGAGCTGATGGAGCCGGGCGTGCAATACATGTGCGCCGAGGGCGCGCGCTTCATCGCTTCGGCCGAGGAATGCACCCCCGACGGGCACCTCTGGAACGTGATGATCACCTATCACGGCGTCCTGATGATGTTCTTCGTCGTCATTCCGGCGCTGTTCGGGGGCTTCGGCAACTACTTCATGCCGCTCCAGATCGGCGCGCCGGACATGGCGTTCCCGCGGATGAAC
>NZ_DFRG01000260.1:0-5673 GCF_002378135.1 Thioclava sp. UBA3469 | reverse complement strand
TTCGCGCTGGTCGCGGGGATCGTCGGCTACACGCTGTCGGGCCTCATCCGGCTTGAGCTTGCGCAGCCGGGCATCGGGCCGCTTACCGGCCTGATGGAGTTCTTCGGTTACTCGGGCGATCAGGCGATCGAACACGCCAAGCACTTCTACAACGTCGTGATCACCTATCACGGCCTGATCATGATCTTTTTCATGGTTATGCCCGCCCTGATCGGTGGTTTCGGCAACTGGTTCGTCCCGCTGATGATCGGTGCACCCGACATGGCGTTCCCGCGGATGAACAATCTCAGCTACTGGCTCTATGTCGCGGGCACCTCGCTCGGGATCGCTTCGCTGCTCGCCCCCGGTGGCGGCGGCGGCGCAGGCTCGGGCGTGGGCTGGGTGCTCTACCCGCCGTTGTCCGTGAACGAGGGCGGCTATTCGATGGATCTCGCGATCTTCGCCGTGCACGTCTCGGGCGCCAGCTCGATCCTCGGCGCGATCAACATGATCACGACCTTCCTCAACATGCGGACGCCGGGCATGACGCTGCACAAGGTGCCGCTGTTTGCCTGGTCGATCTTCGTGACTTCCTGGCTGATCCTGCTGTCGCTGCCGGTTCTGGCAGGCGCGATCACCATGCTGCTGATGGACCGTAACTTCGGCACCACCTTCTTCGATCCGTCGGGTGGCGGCGATCCGATCCTCTACCAGCACATCCTGTGGTTCTTCGGTCACCCCGAGGTCTACATCATCATCCTGCCGGGCTTCGGCATTATCAGCCACGTCATCGCGACCTTCTCCAAGAAGCCGGTCTTCGGCTACCTGCCGATGGTCTACGCGATGGTGGCGATCGGTGTTCTGGGCTTCGTCGTCTGGGCGCACCACATGTATACGGTGGGCCTGTCGCTGACCCAGCAAAGCTACTTCATGGTGGCGACGATGGTGATCGCGGTGCCAACGGGCGTGAAGGTGTTCAGCTGGATCGCGACGATGTGGGGCGGCTCGATCGAGTTCAAGACGCCGATGCTCTGGGCGATCGGCTTCCTGTTCCTGTTCACCATCGGCGGCGTGACCGGCGTGGTGCTGTCGCAGGCGCCGCTCGACCGCGTCTATCACGACACCTACTACGTCGTGGCGCACTTCCACTACGTGATGTCGCTGGGGGCGGTGTTCGCGATCTTCGCGGGCGTCTACTTCTGGATCGGCAAGATGTCGGGCCGCCAATACCCGGAATGGGCCGGCAAGCTGCACTTCTGGATGATGTTCATCGGGTCGAACCTGATCTTCTTCCCGCAGCACTTCCTGGGCCGTCAGGGCATGCCGCGCCGTTACATCGACTATCCGGAGGCTTTCGCCACCTGGAACTACATCAGCTCGATCGGTGCGTTCATCTCGTTCGCCAGCTTCGTGTTCTTCATCGGCATCGTGTTCTACACCCTGTTCAAGGGTAAGCGCGTCACCGAGAACAACTACTGGAACGAGTATGCCGACACGCTGGAGTGGACCCTGCCCTCCCCGCCGCCGGAGCACACCTTCGAGGAGCTCCCGAAGCGCGAGGATTGGGATCACGCCCACGCGCACTAGTGATCTAGATCTCCTGATAACGAGAACGGCCCCGGAGCGATCCGGGGCCGTTTGCAAAAGGGCGAGAGGTTGCAGGAAGGACCGGGCGGATCATGCCCTATCGCTGGACAGATACCGAAGGCCAAACCATGGAGGCGCCCCGCTCCGAGGCTGCGCCCCTGCCCGATCAGCTGCACCTTTGGCCCTACCGTTCCCTGCCGCGAAAAGGCTTTGTCTTCTTCATCGCGGCCACGGTGGTCATGGTCAGCCTGCCGCTGCTGTCGCTGCTGGGCCATGTGGAGCTGTGGGGGCTGCTGCCCTTCATCGCGCTCGCCATCGCAGGCGTCTGGTGGGCAATCTCGCATAGCTATCGCACCGGAGAGGTGCTCGAGGTCCTGACCTTCAACGGGCCGGACCTGCACCTGATCCGCCACGAACCGGGCAAACCCTCGCGCGACTGGGCGGCCAATCCGCATTGGGTGCAGGCTGATCTGCATGGAAAGGGCGGGCCGGTCGAAGCCTACCTCACCCTGCGCGGCGGCCCGCGCGAGGTGGAGATCGGCGCGTTTCTCACGCCGGAAGAGCGTCGCCAGCTGCACCGCGAACTCGTGATCCGCCTTGCAGCCTCGCGCGCGCCCATTACGCCCTGATCACTTCGAGATACCGACCCCCGGTGCGGCCACGGGCAGGCATTCATACTGTTCCTCGATCTTCAACGCCGCTTCGCGCGCCCAGGCGTCGCTGTCCCGGTTGACCTCTTGCGCGGCGGAACTCGCCCCGGTTCCGGCTTCCAGAGCGGAGACCAGCGTCTCGGCGAACCTGTCGCCGTAGCTCTGTATTTCGACCTCATAGGCGGCATGGGCCTTGCGCGCGCGGGCTTTGGTAGCCCTCGGCGTGCTGCCCGCCGCGCAGAGATAGCTCACCTCGCCACCCAAGGCAGAGGAATTGAAATGATAAAGCGTGCGGTCGGGATAGCTCCGCTTCAGATCCTGCAGGCCCGGTTCCGGGACACATCCCGCCAGCCCGACAACAGTCCCAATCACCGCCCACCCCGGAAGACGCCCCATCCATTCCTCCAAACACATTACTCGTCACTCGACATCACGCACGGCCGCAACCGCGCCTCTCAGTCGTCCTTGCTGTCAGGGAGATCCTTGCGCTTCGTGCTCGCGATATCCTCAAGCTCGCTTTCGGACATGCTGTCATACATCTCCTTCGACGCACCCTGAAGATCGCCGACCTTGGTCTCACCGCGTTTGGCCGCGAGCGCCGCGCCCGCTGCTTTCTGCTGTGCTTTCGATTGCGCCGGCATCGCCGCCTCCTTTGACAAATGCTCAAAAGAAAACGCCCCACAAGGGGGCGCTGTTCCCAGTCTCAGGAGACCCAATTCAGATCAGGAGGCGAGACGATCTTTCACCATCGGGCCCGCCTTCGAGAAATCCATCTGTCCTGTATATTGCCCCTTCAGCTCGCCCATCACGCGCCCCATGTCGCGAATCGACTCCGCACCGAGTTTCGAGATGGCGGCTTCGATGGCGGCATTCACCTCATCTTCGCTCAGCTGACGCGGCAGGAAGTCCTCGATCACGCGGATCTCGGCCTGTTCCTTCTCGGCCAGCTCAAGCCGACCGCCCTCTTCATAGGCGCGTGCGCTTTCCTGACGCTGCTTCACCATCTTTCCCATGATCGCAAGCACTTCGGCGTCGCCGACAGTACCCTCGCCCTCGCCTTCGGCGCGCATCGCGATCTCGCGGTCCTTGATGGCGGCGTTGACCAGCCGCAGCGTCGAGAGCCGCTCCTGATCCTTTTCCTTCATCGCCGCTTTCAACGCGGCGGCGATCTTATCGCGCATTTGCATCACATCGTGTCCCTACTTCAGTGAAGGCGTCAGAATAGCGGCATTGCGAAACGCGCACAACATCCGCAAGTCATTGATAAATAAGCAATTCGCAATTATTTCATGGCCTCTTGACCCCCGCGTTCAGCGCGTCTAGGTTCCGGCGAATTTTGACATCGGGGAGTCGCGCCATGCCTGCAAGCCAGTCCGCATCGGAAAAGCCCACTGCGTTGATCGCGCTCGCTGATGGATCGCTGTTTTACGGGAAGGGTTTCGGCCGCCCGGGCGAGACAGTGGCCGAACTGGTCTTCAACACCTCGATGACCGGCTATCAGGAAATCATGACCGACCCGTCCTATGCGGGTCAGGTGGTGACCTTCACCTTCCCCCATATCGGCAACACCGGCGTGAACCCGGAAGATGACGAGACGAACGACCCCGTCGCCGCTGGCATGGTGGTGAAATGGGACCCGACCGAGCCGTCGAACTGGCGCGCGGCCGAGACGCTGGTCGAGTGGCTCGAAAAGCGCGGTCGGATCGGCATCGGCGGCATCGACACCCGCCGCCTGACCCGCGCGATCCGCCAGCAGGGTGCGCCGCATGTCGCGCTCGCCTACAACCCCGATGGCGTCTTCGACATCGAGGCTCTGGTGCGCAAGGCCCGCGAATGGTCCGGGCTCGAAGGGCTCGACCTCGCGAAGGACGTGACCTGCGCGCAAAGCTACCGCTGGGACGAGATGCGCTGGGCCTGGCCCGAGGGCTACAAGAAGGCCGAAGGCAACGATCTGAAAGTGGTCGCCATCGACTACGGCGCGAAGCGCAACATCCTGCGCTGCCTCGCTTCGGCTGGCTGCGACGTGACCGTGCTGCCCGCGACCGCGACCACCGAAGACGTGCTCGCGCTTGAGCCCGATGGGGTCTTCCTGTCGAACGGCCCGGGCGATCCGGCGGCCACCGGGGAATATGCCGTGCCAATGATCAAGGGCATTCTGGAAACCGAGCTGCCCGTCTTCGGCATCTGCCTCGGCCACCAGATGCTGGCGCTCGCGCTCGGCGCGAAGACGATCAAGATGAACCACGGCCACCACGGGGCGAACCACCCGGTGAAGGACCTGACCACCGGCAAGGTCGAGATCACCTCGATGAACCACGGCTTCGCGGTCGACAGCCAGACCCTGCCCAAGGGAGTCTCCGAGACCCACGTGTCGCTCTTCGACGGCTCGAACTGCGGGATCGCCATATCCGATCGCCCGGTCTTCTCGGTGCAGTATCACCCCGAGGCGAGCCCGGGTCCGCAGGACAGCTACTACCTGTTCGAGCGCTTCGCGACCGCGATGCGCGCGCGCAAGGCGTAAGCTGCACTCCGACCAATCGCTCGCCGTGATGCCTAACCGGCCCCGGCGGGCGTTAACACCATGTTAACCAAGCGTTCGCATTCTGCCCTGCGGGACAGATGCGAGGATTGGCATGGGCGGCGCGCGGCGACAGCTTCTCGAAATACCGGCGGCGATAGCAGAACCCGCGGAACGCGCGCAGCGCGCTTCACCGGCGAATTCGTCTGGCGCGCTGGTGCGATCCGAGCGTGATCCGCTAGGCAAGCCCGACCGCAAACCCAGCAGTGCCGACCGACCGCCCTTGGGGCAAATCCTGCTGGACCGAGGTGCGATCGACCCGGGCGATCTGCTCAAGGCCGCAGCATTGCGGCAACGCGAGGATGTGCGGCTGGGCGACATTCTTCTGGCCAATGGCTGGGTCCGTGAGGCCGATCTGCTAGCGGCCTTGGCCGAGCAATGGCACGCCTCGGTCGTCGATCTTCAGGCATCTCCCCCCGATCCGCGCCTCATCGATGCTGTCGGGGCGGAGCTTTGTCTGAGACATGCGATGGTGCCATGGCGGCGCGTGGGCGGTGTCACCCTGATCGCGACCGCTCGGCCCGAGGATTTCGAAGCGCTGCGCGACGCCCTGCCCGCGCGCCATGCGCCCTACAGGCTGGTGCTGGCGCCGGAACGCTGCATCCATGACAGCTTGTTGGCCCGCCGCCAGACCGCCCTGATCCGCCGCGCCGAGATCAAGGTCGACCCGGCCGAGAGCTGCCGTGACCATAACGAAAAGCGTGCAAGCCGGATTGCGGCGGGGTTTCTCGTGGTGACGGGTCTCGGCCTGTGGCTCGCACCTTCTCTCCTGATCGGCATTCTCTTCGCATGGGTGATGCTCACGCTCGTAGGCTCCATAGCGCTCAAACTGGCCGCTTTCGCGAGCGAACTCACCGCCCGCCGCCGTCCCGCCCCTGA
>NZ_DFRG01000061.1:0-12714 GCF_002378135.1 Thioclava sp. UBA3469 | reverse complement strand
GATCGACGCGGCGGGCCACCCAGCGCTCTTGATGGTCGATTGCATCGCCTCTCTGGGATGCGACGAGTTCCGGATGGACGATTGGGGCGTCGACGTGATGGTCGCCGCCAGCCAGAAGGGGCTGATGGTGCCGCCGGGTCTGGGCTTCGTGTGGTTCTCCGACAAGGCGCTGGCCGCGAGCCGCGAGGCCGATCTGGTCACGCCCTATTGGGACTGGCAGCCGCGTGCTTTCCCCGAAATGGTCTATCAGTATTTCGGGGGCACTTCGCCGACCCATCACCTCTTTGGCCTCGATGAATCGCTCAAGATGATCCTCGACGAAGAGGGGCTGACCCATATCTGGGCGCGTCACGCGACGCTCGCCTCCGCCGTCTGGGCGGCTTTCGAGACGTGGGGGCAGGAGGGTGACATCGCGCTCAATATCGCGAACCCGGCCCATCGCGCTCATTCGGTGACTGCGGCGCGGATCGGGGCGGGCAATGCCCAGCGGCTGCGCAGCTGGCTCGAACGCGAGGCGGGAGTGACGCTGGGGATCGGGCTCGGGATGGCCGAACCCGGCACGCCCGAGGCCAACGATTTCCTGCGGGTCGCCCATATGGGCCATGTGAACGCCCATATGACGCTGGGCGCGCTGGCGACGATGGAGGCCGGAATGCAGGCGCTGAAAATCCCGCATAACCCCGGCGGCATCGCCGCGGCGGCCGGCGCGATTGCGAAAGGCGCCGGTCAGGCCTGACCGTGACGCTCCAGCCAGTCGGTGAGCTGTTCGACCTCTTCCGAGGCTTCGCGTGAAATCTGCGGGGCTTCGTCGCGCGTGTTCGAGAGCTTCATCTCTCGGCTGGTCTGTGTGCTGCCTGCATAAGCGCCGAAGGCCAGGGCAAAGGCCAGCGGGCTGAGCATTGCGATACGGGCGTTGCGAGTCTTGCGGCTCATGGGTCTGCTCCTGTTGTTGAGCAAAACATGGGCGCGCCCCCGAGTCGGCGCAACTCACCTTGCGGCGAGACGTATCGACGCCGGTGCTTTTTTGCCGATTTGATCGGCGGAATTGTGTCCGAGAGGGCGCGCGGCTCAGCGCGCGCGGGCGGCTTTCAGCGCGTGGGGCAGAGCCGCAGCGAAGGCGTCGAGCTCGGCCTCCGGTCCGACTGAAACCCGGATGCAGCGATTTTGCGGGGCGACGAAAGGCATCCGCACGAACACCGCGCGCGCATCCAGTTCCTGCAGTACGGCCCTTGCGAAATCGCCGTTCTGCCCGCAGTCGACGGCGACGAAATTCGTGGCCGAGGGCAGAGTTCTCAGCCCGTTCTCGCGTGCGATGGTGTCGATCCGGTCGCGCGCGCCTGCCACCAGAAGGCGCATATAGGCCTGCCACGTTTTGTCCTGCAGAGCGGCCAGCGCACCGGCCTGAGAAATCCGGCACATGCCGAAATGATTGCGGATTTTGTCGAAGGCCGCGATCAGCTCGGGCGCGGCCAAGGCATAGCCCACGCGCGCGCCCGCCAAGCCATGCGCCTTCGAGAAGGTGCGCATCCGGATCACGCGGGGATCGTCGGCGGCGATGCGCGCCTCGGTGCCCTCGTCGGCGAATTCCACATAGGCCTCGTCGAGCACCAGTAGCGTGCCTTCGGGCACGGCTTCGATCATCGCCTCGATCGTCTCGCGCGGATGATAGGTGCCCATCGGATTGTCGGGATTGGCGATATAGACGAGCTTCGCGTCCACCTCCGCTGCCTTCGCGATCAGCGCCTGCGGGTCTTCGTGGTCATCGGCATAGGGAACCTTGTGCAGCACTCCGCCAAAGCCTGCGACATGGTAGTTGAAGGTCGGATAGGCGCCTTCCGAGGTGACGACCGGGTCGCCGGGTTCGATCACCAGACGACAGAGATAGCCCAGGAGCCCGTCGATCCCTTCACCGACCAGCACATTCTCGACCGCGACACCGTGATGCTCGGCAATCGCCGTGCGCAGCTCGAAACTGGTCGAGTCGCCGTATTTCCAGACATCGCCTGCCGCCGCCGCCATCGCGGCAATCGCGCGCGGCGAGGGGCCGAAGCCGTTTTCATTCGCACCCAGTCGCGCGGTGAAGCGGCGACCGGCAATGCGCTCGTGTTCCTCGGGCCCGACGAAGGGCACGGTGGCGGGAAGGCTGTCGATCAGGCGGGTATATCGGGGTCCGGTCATGGCTACAGGCGTAAGCGCAAAGCGCGGGTGCGGCAAGAGGGCGCTTCAATAGGTAGCGAGGGGAGCCGGAACGCCGGAACCGGGGACTAGGCTAAGGGCTTGTCCCAGCGTAATCTTTAAAAATCACATATGTTTGGGAAGCCAGCCGATGAGCGCCAGCGACACCTCTTTCTCCACCTCCCTGTTCGAGACGCTGACAGGGGACCGCCCGGGAAATGTGAAGGAGTTGAGCGAGAGCGCCGCCGAGCATGAACCTGGCAGCTTCCTGCGCCATGTCGGCTCGTTGTCGATGACGAAGCTCGCCGACGGGCTGATCGATCCGAAACTGGTGCTGAGCTGGCTGATGCAGGCGGTGGGCGCGCCCGCAGCGCTGGTCAGCTGGCTGGTGCCGGTGCGCGAGGCGGGCTCGCTCCTGCCGCAGCTTTTTACCGCGCCGCATGTGCGCCAGATGCCGCAGCGCAAATGGGCCTGGGCGGCGGGGAGCTTGATCCAGGGGCTGGCCGCGGCGGCGATCGTGGTGATCGCGCTGACGATGCAGGGGATGGCCGCAGGGCTTGCGATGCTTGTAGCGCTGGGCGTGCTGGCCATTGCGCGCTCGCTGTCCTCGGTGAGCTACAAGGATGTGCTGGGCAAGACCGTGGACCGGACGCGGCGCGGCACGACGACCGGGATCGCGACGAGCGTCTCTGCCGCCGGGGTGATCCTGTTCGCGATCATTCTGATGAGCGGCGTGGTGGAGCGGATGAGCCTCGTGATCGGGGCGATCTCGCTGGCGGCCGTGCTCTGGGTTGCGGCGGCGGCACTGTTCTCGACGCTGCGCGAGGAAGATCAGCCCGGCGAAGACAAGGGCAGCATCGGCCTGTCCGAGCTGAGCCTGCTGTGGAAGGACACCGATCTGGGCAAGTTTGTGATCGCGCGGGTGCTGCTGCTGCCGACCGCGCTCGCGCCGCCCTATATCGTGCTGCTCGCGGCCCAGGCGGGCGATAACCGGTTCGGCGCGTTGGGGGCGATGGTGCTGGCCTCGGCGCTGGCCTCGCTGGTGAGCTCCTATATCTGGGGGCGGCTGGCGGATCGCTCCTCGCGCAAGGTGCTGATCTTCACCGGGCTGGTCGCAGCCGCGTTTCTGGCGCTGGCGGTGGTGTTGGGCTGGTCGGGGCTGATGGGCACGATCTGGGCGTCGCCGGTGGCGCTGTTCGGGCTGATGATCGGCTATCAGGGGGTGCGGCTGGGCCGCTCGACCTACCTCGTGGATATGTCGCCCAAGGATGACCGCGCGGCCTATACGGCGGTGTCGAACACGACCGTGGGGGTGATGCTGCTGGCCTTCGGCGCGGCAAGTTCGGCGCTCGCGATGGCGGGGCCGGAAATGGTGCTGATCGTCTATGCGGGGATCTGCGTGGTCGCCTCGGGCGTGGCCTTCACGATGAAGGAAGTGTCGGAGTAAGGTCTCCGCTCAGCTCATGGCGCGGGGCGACCAGCCCCGGGCCGCGCCCGACCCTCCCCACGGGAGGGCGCATTGCGATGTCGCGCGCGCTCATCCGTCGTTCGGGCTTGTGAGATAAAGTGCGGACCTCACATGTTGAGCCGCGCCCACCCGAGGGTCAGGCGCGGCCCTGATCGCTAAAGGCCTCGCTCAGCCCATCTCGGCCAGACGCGCCACGGCCTGACGCACCTTCTCGGCCTCTTCCTCGGCGCGGGCGAGGTTCTCGCGGGTTTCCACGACGACCTCGGGATCGGCATTGGCGATGAATTTCGGATTGTTCAGACGGCCCTTCATGCCGCCGATTTCCTTCTCCATCTTGCCCAGAGCCTTCTCCAGACGTGCCTTCTCCTTGGCGATGTCGATCACGCCTTCGAGCGGCAGACCGAAGAGCGCGCCCTGCGCCGGGATCGAGATCGCCCCTTTCGGGATCGGCGCCTCGGTGATGCTCTCGATGCGCGCCAGTTTGAAGATCAGCGCCTCGTTATTGGCGAGCGCCGCGCGCGCGGCATCATCGGCCTCGGCCAGAACCATCGGCAGTTTCAGCCCCACCGGCACGCCCATCTGCGTGCGCGAGGAGCGGATCGCCTCGATCAGGTCGATCACCCAGTTCATCTCGCGGTCGGCGGCCTCGTCCACCAGATCTGCCGCTTTGTAATCCGGCCAGTCGGCATGGACGAGCATCTTCGCGCGGTCGCCCTGCGGAGCGGTCAGCTCCCAGAGCTCTTCGGTGATGAAGGGCATGATCGGGTGCAGCAGCGTGTAGCACTGATCGAGCACCCAACGCATCGTGGCGCGGGTTTCCTCGGCATGCTCACCGTCGAACAGCGGCTTGGCGAACTCGACATACCAGTCGCAGACCTTGCCCCAGACGAAACCGTAAAGCCCCAGCGCCGCGTCGTTGAAACGATAGGCGGCAAAGGCCTCGTCCACCTGCTCGCGGATCTTCGCGGTCTCGCCGATGATCCAGCGGTTCACCGTGTGGGTGGGCTGCGGGATCTCGGTCACGACCGGGCCTTCGAACACGCCGTTCATCTCGGCGAAGCGCGTCGCGTTCCAGATCTTCGTGCCGAAGTTCCGGTAGCCCTTGATGCGCTCCTCGGACAGCTTCAGCACGCCGCCCATCGCCGCCATCGCGGTATTGGTGAAGCGCAGCGCATCCGCGCCGTAAGCGTCGATGATCTCGAGCGGGTCGATCACGTTGCCCGTCGTCTTCGACATCTTCTTGCCCTTCTCGTCGCGGACGAGCTGGTGCAGGTAGACGGTGTGGAAGGGCACCTGATCCATGACGGCCAGCTGCATCATCATCATCCGCGCCACCCAGAAGAACAGGATGTCGAAGCCGGTCACGAGGACATCGGTCGGGAAATACTTGCGCATCTCCTCGGTATCCTCGGGCCAGCCGAGCGTGCCGATCGGCCAGAGCCCCGACGAGAACCAGGTGTCGAGGACATCGGCATCGCGCCAGACCGGGTAAACGAGCTGCGTCGGATCCTCGGTCATCTCGTATTGCGCGAGGCTCGCGGCAAGCACTTCGATCGCCTTGTGACGGTCTTCGACCTCGACGATGCGCGCCACGTTCAGCGGCGTCGGCAGCTCGGCATTCTGTGCCTTGAACCAGCCGATGACGCTCTCGAAATCGGAGGCGCAGTGATAGCGGTCGTCGCGATGGACCATCTTGGTCTCGACGAGCAGACGGCCCATCTCCACGAGGTCGATCGTGCCGTCGCCTTCGTCATCGCGGAAATCGGGCGCGTCCATGTCCAGACCGTACCAGACCGGGATCTGGTGGCCCCACCAGAGCTGGCGCGAGATACACCACGGCTCGATGTTTTCGAGCCAGTGGAAATAGGTCTTCTCGCCAGCTTCCGGCATGATGACGGTGTCGCCGTTGCGCACCGCATCCAGCGCCTTGCCCACGATCTTTTCGGCATCGACGAACCACTGATCGGTCAGCATCGGCTCGATCACCACTTTCGAGCGATCGCCGAAGGGCTGCATGATCGGCTTGTCTTCGACGTAAGCGACGGTGGTCTCCGTCTCGTTGCCGTCTTCGTCGGTGACGGTCTTGGTCGTCGTCACCGCGAGGCCTTCGTCGGTGATCTGACGGATCACGGCTTCACGCGCCTCGAACCGGTCGAGCCCGCGCAGTTCCTCGGGCACGAGGTTGAGCGCGTCGATCTCGGCCTCGGTGAACTCCGCGCCTTTCGAGATGTCCATCGCGCGGGCCGCGCATTCCTCGTAGGACAGACCGTCTGCGCGCATCGCGCCCTTGGTGTCCATCAGGCGATACATCGGAATGCCGCCGCGCTTGGCGACCATGTAGTCGTTGAAGTCATGCGCGCCGGTGATCTTCACCGCGCCCGAGCCGAATTCGGGATCGGGGTATTGATCGGTGATGATCGGGATCAGGCGGCGATGCTCTTTCGGGCCCACCGGAATCTCGCAGAGCTTGCCGACGATCGGCGCGTAACGCTCATCCGAGGGATGCACCGCAACCGCGCCGTCGCCCAGCATCGTCTCGGGGCGGGTGGTGGCGATCGAGATGTAATCGCGCTCTTCGGTGAAGAGGACATTCCCGTCCTCATCCTTCTCGACATAGGTATAGGTCTCGCCGCCTGCGAGCGGATATTTGAAGTGCCACATGTGACCGGCGACTTCGATATTCTCCACTTCCAGATCGGAGATCGCGGTCTCGAAATGGGGGTCCCAGTTCACCAGCCGCTTGCCGCGATAGATCAGGCCCTTCTCGTACATGTCGACGAAGACCTTGATCACGGCGTCATGGAAATTGCCCTCGTTGCCTTCCGGCGCACCGGGCGCGCCCGACATCGTAAAGGCGTTGCGCGACCAGTCGCAGCTCGAGCCGAGACGCTTGAGCTGGTTGATGATGGTCGAGCCGTATTCGCCCTTCCACTCCCAGACCTTCTCGAGGAATTTCTCGCGGCCCAGCTCCACACGCTTGGGCTGCTGGGTCTTTGCCAGTTCCTTCTCGACCATCAGCTGGGTCGCGATGCCCGCATGGTCCTGACCCGGCTGCCAGAGCGTGTCGAACCCGCGCATCCGGTGCCAGCGCACGAGGATATCCTGCACCGTGTTGTTGAAGGCGTGGCCCACATGCAGCGCGCCCGTCACGTTGGGCGGCGGGATCATCACGCAGAAGGTCTCGTCGCGCGATGCGTTGGCCCCGGCCTTGAAGGCTCCGGCCTCTTCCCATTTCGCGTAGATCCGCGGCTCGGCGCTCGCGGCATCGAAAGTCTTGTCCATCGTCATGTCAGGCATCCTTGGCTCGGCTTGAGGGCTGTTTAGCCCGCGCAGGCGACAAGGAAAACCCCGTGCGCGCCGGTCCAAAAAGCGCGGCGGGCACGATCGGGTCAACAAACTGCCGCGATTGCCCCTGAAGATAAGAGAAACTTATCCTACATTGGATAGTATAAGCCCAACTTATCTGAGGAGCGCTGATATGCGCGGTCTCTTCGAGCGTGTGATCTCTGCCCTGCGTCGCCGCAGCCCGGAACGGGCCGAGGCGCGTGCGGCAGCAGGTGCAGGCCGCGGGCCGGTGGATCATGTCGTGCTGCTCGACGGGACGCTCGGCTCGCTGCGCGCTGATCGCCTCACCTCGATCGGGCTGATCTATCGCTTCCTGCGCCGGGCCGCGCCGAAAGTGTCGGTCTATTACGGGCGCGGGCTGCGCTGGCGGGACTGGCACGACATGTCGGATGTCTGGTTCGGCTGGGGCGTGAACCAGCAGATTTCGCGCGCCTATGGCTGGCTCGCGATGCGCTACCGTCCGGGGGATCGGATTTTCCTGATCGGCTATTCTCGGGGCGCCTTCGCGGCTCGCTCGCTGGCGGGGATGATCGGGCGGATCGGCCTCTTGCGTCCCGAACATGCGATCGAGCGGAACACCCGCCTCGCATGGCGCCATTACGAGGAAGAGACGCCCGCGGACATCCTGCAAAGCTTCCGCAACAGCCTGTGCCATGAGAACGTCGAGATCGAGATGGTCGGCGCGTTCGACACGGTGCAGGCGCTGGGCATTCGCGTGCCGTTCTTCTGGATCGTCAGCGAAGAGCGCGTGCGGTTTCACGACCACCACCTGAGCGATCATGTGCGCCACGGGTTTCAGGCGCTCGCGATCGACGAGCGGCGCTCGGTGCTGGAGCCGTTGGTCTGGGAAAGCGACGACGTGGAGGCAGATCCTCCCGCGACCCGGATCGAGCAGCGCTGGTTTCGCGGCGCGCATGGCGATATCGGCGGGATGCTGGGCCACTTCGGCGATGCCCGGCCGCTCGCCAATATCCCGCTCGTGTGGATGCTGGAACGCGCCGAGTCGCTGGGCCTGAGCCTGCCGCCCGGCTGGCAGGCGGAGTTTCCGCGCGATCCGAATGCGCCATCCGTCGGCACATGGACTGGCTGGAGCAAGCTGTTCTGGCTGCGCGCGCCGCGTGTCGTGGGCCGTGACCCCTCCGAGGGGCTGCATGAGAGCGTCGTGTTGCCCGAAGGCTCCCGCGCGATTTTCCGACCGCGCATTCTGCGCCCCGAAATCCGCCGCCTCGCGCGCGGCCCCGCGCCGGCCTCAGAGCTCGGGCGTCATGACGAAACAGGTGGCGGTGCCGGTCGCGTAGAGGCGTCCATCCTCGGCGCCCCGGATCTCACCCCGCGCGACGCCAGTTGACCGCCCGATATGATCGAGCTGGCCCACGCCGATCACCTCGGTGCCGGGCTTGATCGCGCGGATCAGGTTCACCTTGAATTCGAGCGTCGTCTGCGTCTGACCCTTCTTCAACCCGGTGATCACCGAGCAGGTCATGACCGTATCGAGCATCATCGCATACCAGCCGCCGTGAATTCCGCCATAACCGTTGGTCTGCGGATGCCCCGGCGTGCCGCGACAGGTGACGCGGCCTTCCTCGACCTCGGTGATCCGATAGGCCATCAGCTTCTGCACGGTGGGCGAGGGGACGTCGCCGGTAACCATCTTGCGGACGTAGTCGAGCCCCGACATCGAGAGGACTTCCTCGAGCGGGAGGAAATCGTCGGGTCCTTCGGCGAAATATTGATTGGGCATGTCTGGCTCCTGTTGGGTCGGGCGACAAGCTATCGCGATGGGCCGGAAAGGGAAGGGGGGGAGCGTTTGCGATCCGCATCGCAAAGGGCAGCATTGCCCTCGGGGTCAGCATCGCGAGGCGCGGCGCTCCAAGGGTGCTTGTGGGGTTTCCCCGGTGGATGGGCGTCTTGTGCTATTCTCGAACATCACTCCGCGGACGGAGTGGGGCGTCTTGACCGTCTTCCGTTTTGATGGCCGCGCGCCGAACAGCCATTGGGAGGACGATCTCATGCAAATTGCTATCGTACAGCAACCGCCGGTCTACATGAACAAGACGGCGTCTCTGGAGCGAGCGGTCGAACTGGTCGCCGAGGCGGCTTCTCAGGCGTGCCGACTGATCGTGTTTCCCGAGACATGGTTGCCGGGCTACCCCACTTTCGTCTGGCGGCTCCCGCCGGGGGCAGGGATGAAGAAGACCGACGATCTCTTCGCGCTTTCGCAGGCCAATTCGATCGATCTCAGCAAAGACGAGCTTGCGCCGATAAAGGAAGCGGCAAAAGAGCATTCGATGGTGGTCGTGATGGGCCATCAGGAGGTGGATGGGGCGGTCAGCGGCAGCACGCTTTTCAACAGCGCAGCGATCATCGACGCCGACGGGACCCTTCTGAACAACCATCGAAAGCTGATGCCGACAAACCCCGAGCGTATGGTCTGGGGGTTCGGAGACGGCTCGACCCTCAAGGTCGTTGAGACCGCAGTCGGGCGTGTGGGCGCCCTGATATGCTGGGAAAACTACATGCCGCTGGCGCGGTTCGCGCTCTATGCCCAGAATATCGACATCTATTGTGCACCGACCTGGGACAGCGGCGATACCTGGCTGGCGACAATGCAGCATATCGCGCGCGAAGGCGGATGTTGGGTTCTCGGCTGCGCCACGTCGCTCGAGGCAAGCGACGTGCCCGCGGATCTCCCCTATCGTGACGAGCTTTTCCCTGACGACAACGAGTGGATCAATCCCGGGGATGCGGTGGTCTACAAACCCTTCGGCAGTTTGCACGCGGGCCCGATGAGGAAGGAAAAGGGGCTGCTGGTCGCGACGGTGGACGTGGATGCCGCCAGGGCTTCACGCCGCAAATTCGATGTTAGTGGTCATTACGCCCGGCCGGATGTTTTCACTCTCAACGTCAACCGAGCCAAGCAGTCGCCCATTTCCTTCGACTGACACGGTGAGGCCGCCCGCCGCCAAAGAAAAAGGGGCCCAGCCGGGCCCCTCCGTTCAATCCATTTGAGTGCCCTTTCAGGCCACTTTCTCCAGCACCGTATCGGGCGTCACACCCAGCGCGTGGCAGACGTCGCGGGTCAGGCCGGGGCGGTTGAGCGTGTAGAAATGCAGATCTTCCACGCCGCCCTCGATCAGTTTGTCGCACAGCTCGGTGCACAGCGCGGTCGCCAGAAGATGCTCGCGCCCGTCGCGGATCGCGGCCTCGAAGGCTTCCTCAACCCATGCGGGGATGGAGGTGCCGCAGCTTTGCGCGAATTTCTTGGCGCCTTTCCACGACTGGATCGGCAGGATGCCGGGGATGATCTTCGCGTCGATCCCTTCCTTTTCGCAGGCGTCGCGGAAGCGGAAGAAGGTCTCGGGCTCGAAGAAGAACTGGGTGATCGCCGAGGTGGCACCCGCCTCGACCTTGCGCTTGAGCCAGCGCACGTCGGCCATATTGTCGGCGGCGTCGGGATGCGGTTCGGGATAGGCGCCCGCGCGGATCGTGAAGCGGCCATCCTCGGCCAGCGCCTCGATCAACTCGACCGAAGAGGCGAAGCCCTCGGGATGCGGCGTGAAATGCTTGGCGCCCTGCGGCGGATCGCCCCGCAGCGCCACAATCTCGGTCACGCCGACCTCGGCATAGGCGTCCACGATCTCCATCGTCTCGGCCTTGGTCGCTTCCACGCAGGTCAGGTGGGCGGCGACATTGAGGCCGTAATTCTTGTGGATCGTGCCGACCGCCTCATGGGTCAGCTTGCGCGTCGTCCCGCCCGCACCATAGGTCACGGAGGTGAACTCGGGTTTCAGCGGTGCCAGAACCTGCGCGGTTTCCCACAGCCGGAACGACGCATCGAGCGTCTTCGGCGGGAAAAATTCGAAGCTGACCTTGGGCGTCGTCATGGGAATCTGTCCTTTCGTTCGCTCTCTTGTGCCAGATCGGGCTTTGTGAGACAAACTCATAATCTTCAAAATCGTTATGAGTGTAACAACAAGATGCATCTCGAGTTCCGTCACCTGCGCACAATCAAGGCGATTCACGATGCCGGGGGGCTCGCGAAGGCAGCGGACGTGCTGCACATAACACAATCGGCGCTGTCGCACCAAATTAAAGGGCTCGAGGACCAGACTGGGGTGGAGCTGTTCGTGCGCCGCTCGAAGCCGCTGAAGCTGTCGGCGGCGGGGCAGAAGCTGCTGCGGCTGGCCGAACGCATCCTGCCCGAGATCGCCGCGACAGAGGCCGAGTTCGACGCGCTGCGGTCAGGTCGCGCGGGCCGTCTGCATATCGCGATCGAATGCCATGCCTGTTTCGACTGGCTGTTTCCGGTATTGGAGCGCTTCCGCCACGCCTGGCCCGATATCGACGTGGATATCCGGCCCGGTCTGGCCTTCAACGCCTTGCCCGCGCTGAGCCGCGAGGAGGTCGATCTGGTGATCTCGTCGGACCCGGAGAAGATCGACGGCGTCACCTTCAACCCGCTCTTCGACTACGCGCCGACCTTCATCGCCGCCGCGAATTCTCCGCTGGCCGCGAAGCCCTATATCGAGGCGCAGGATTTCGCGGATCAGACGCTGATCACCTATCCGATCGACCGGGGCCGCTCGGACATCTTCACGCAGCTTCTGACGCCCGCCCGGGTCGAGCCGAAAGCCGTGCGGCAGGTGGAACTAACCGCAGTGATCCTGATGCTGGTCGCCTCGAATCGCGGCGTGGCGGTGCTGCCCGACTGGGTGCTGCGCGAGGTGAAATACCAGCCCGACTACATCACCAAGCCGGTGACCGAACACGGGCTGACCAAGCGCCTCTATGCCGCGACGCGGTCCGAGGATGCGACGCAGCCCTTCATGGCGCATTTCCTGCGCCTTGCGCGCACCGAGCCGGTGAAGCTGCAACGCGCCTGAGCCTTCTTCTCGACCGAAATATCTCGGGGGGTGAGGCGGAAAATGGCGGCCTTCCAGTGGAAGGACGACCCGCCGAACGCCCGGAGCGCAAGCAAAGGGCTGGCAGCGAGCGGGGCAGAGCCCCTCCTCAGTTTGCCTGACGCGCCAAAGGTCTTGGATTTTCCACGCAACCCCTGTAAGGCGACCGCTTGAAACGCGAAGGAGCCCAGAGATGCAAGGCAGCGCAAACCTCAACCTGATGATCAAGGCCGCCCGCAAGGCAGGCCGCTCGCTGGTCAAGGATTTCCGCGAGGTCGAGAACCTTCAGGTCTCCTCGAAGGGCCCGGGCGATTTTGTCTCGAAGGCCGATCGCGAATCCGAGAAGATCATCAAGGACGAGCTGCGCGGCGCGCGCCCCTCCTATGGCTGGATCGGCGAAGAAACCGGCGAAGAGGCGGGCGACGACCCGACGCGCCGCTGGATCGTCGACCCGCTCGACGGCACCACCAACTTCCTGCACGGGTTGCCGCACTGGGCGATCTCGATCGCGCTGGAGCATAAGGGCGAAATCATCGCGGCAGTGGTCTTCGACGCGGCGAAAGACGAGATGTATTTCGCCGAGAAGGGCCTCGGCGCTTTCATGAACGACACCCGTCTGCGGGTTTCGGGCCGTCACAAGATGATCGAATCGGTCTTCGCGACCGGCGTGCCCTTCGGCGGCAAATCGACGCTTCCGGCGACACTGAAGGACCTTGCCAAGCTGATGCCGCAATGCGCGGGCGTCCGGCGCTGGGGCGCGGCCTCGCTCGATCTGGCCTATGTCGCGGCGGGTCGCTACGAAGGCTATTGGGAGCGCGGGCTGAA
>NZ_DFRG01000279.1:0-15166 GCF_002378135.1 Thioclava sp. UBA3469 | reverse complement strand
GGTCCCCGCCCCGCCGTCGAGCGAGTCGTTGCCCGCGCCGCCGATCAGCCGGTCATTCCCGAGACCGCCGATCAGCGTGTCGTTACCGATGCCACCGTCGAGCCAGTCATTATCCGCGCCGCCATCGAGGGAATCGTTGCCGTCGTTGCCGGTGAGCGTGTCGTTTCCGCTGCCACCGAGGAGCGTGTCATTGCCAGTGCCGCCGATCAGCGAGTCATTGCCCGACCCGCCATCGATCGAATCGTCGCCCGTGCCGCCATCGACCGTGTCGTTGCCGAGCCCGGCCAGCACGGTATCGTTGCCGCCATAGGCGCGGATGTAGTCGTCATTGCCGCTGCTGCCCGCGAGCCCCGCATCGTTATTGTCCACGCGGTCGGAGCCATTCGCGATCGGCTCGACGTAGTTCACGTCGATCCGGTCCGCGCTATCGGTGCCGTCGACGTAGCCGTCGTCGAAGCCGGTGACGTAGCGATCCTGCGCGAGATTGGTGTTTTGATAGCTCACCGCTGAGCCGATGATCATCGACTGGATCGGTTTGGCCTCATAGGCCGCCGTGGTTGCATTATTCGACAGTTCCGGCGCGAGGAACACTTCGCCCGTCGTGGTCTGCACGAGGACCGATTGCACATTCGCCGTGGTGCCGTCGGTGTAGGTGATGGTCGTGTTGTAGACCACCAGACCGTCATAGGTGAAATCGCGAACGCCCTGACCGTCACCGATATCGGTCCGGATCGTGTCGTTGGACGTGTTGTTATTGGTGTCGAGAACGCCACTCGAGCCGCCATTGTCGATCAGCGTTGCTTCGGTGATGTGGCTGAACAGCGGATCGGTGGAGGACCCGGCGGAGGCGTTCTGGAGAAGGTTGTAATTCTCCATGCTCGAATTTCCCTCTTGGGAATCCAAGTAGTAGATGTTGCCGTTCGCGTCCTCGGCGACGCCGAGATATATCCAGTTGAACGTCGTGGCCATGTCGCCGCTGCTTTACCTTGTTTCTGCCGGACAGGCCCGCGAGGGACCGGTCTCCGACTTTCGAAGACTGTGCAAAAATATCGGGGCCTATGACGTGGCTGCTCGATTTTTATAGTTACTGATACTCTAACAAGGCCCTCATTTGGCGCGGGTTCGTGATCGTCTCACGGCGCAAATTGGGCGAAATGGGGGCTTTCCGGGCGAGGCGACACGCATAGGGAGAGTCGTGGCAACACGGCCACGAAGCCGCGGAAATTTCGGCGGAAAACTGGTAGGCCCGGCAGGACTTGAACCCGCAACCAAGGCGTTATGAGCGCCCTGCTCTAACCAATTGAGCTACAGGCCCACCATTGCGTATTCCTCTAGTCAGGCCGCACGCGCGCGTCAAGAAAGCGCGCGCACCCATCCCCTTCGACGTTGCGGGGCGCGTGCGGTTACGCTAGGGCTTCGGCCAAGAGTTTACTTGCCGGAGTGCGCCGCGATGACCGAGAAAAAACAGGGCCTCACCTATGCCGATGCGGGCGTCGATATCGACGCGGGCAATGCTTTGGTGGACCGGATCAAACCCGCAGCCAAGCGCACGCAGCGCTCGGGCACGATGTCGGGTCTGGGCGGCTTCGGCGCGCTGTTCGATCTGAAGGCGGCCGGTTACAACGATCCGATCCTCGTCGGCGCGACCGATGGCGTGGGCACCAAGCTGCGCATCGCGATCGACACCGGCAATGTCGACACGATCGGCATCGACCTTGTGGCGATGTGCGTCAACGATCTGGTCTGCCAAGGCGCCGAGCCTTTGTTCTTCCTCGATTATTTCGCGACCGGCAAGCTCGAGCTCGATCAGGCCGCGCGCATTATCGAGGGCATCGCGGAAGGCTGCGCGCAATCGGGCTGCGCGCTGATCGGCGGCGAGACGGCGGAAATGCCGGGCATGTATTCCAAGGGCGATTTCGACCTCGCGGGCTTCGCGGTCGGCGCGATGGAGCGGGGCACCGACCTGCCCGCAGGCGTGGCCGAGGGCGACGTGCTTCTGGGCCTCGGCTCGAACGGCGTGCATTCCAACGGCTATTCCTTCGTGCGCAAGGTGGTCGAGATGTCCGGCCTCGGCTGGGACGCGGACTGCCCCTTCGGCGACGGCTCGCTTGGCGAGGCGCTGCTGGCCCCCACCCGGCTTTACGTCAAGCAATGCCTCGCGGCGGTGCGCACGGGCGGCGTTCATGCGCTGGCCCATATCACCGGCGGCGGCCTGACCGAGAACCTGCCGCGCGTTCTGCCCGAGGGCATGGGCGCCACGATTGACCTCGACGCGTGGGAACTGCCCGGCGTATTCCGCTGGCTGGCCGAGACCGCCTCGATGGAAGAACGCGAACTGCTGAAGACCTTCAATTGCGGCATCGGCATGATCGTCGTCGTCGCAGCGGACAAGGCCGACGAGATCGCCACCCTGCTCGCAGGCGAAGGCGAGAGCGTCGCCCGCATCGGCACCGTCACGTCCAATGAGGGCATCGCCTACGAGGGCGCGCTGCTGTGATCCGTGTCGCGATACTGATCTCGGGCGGCGGCTCGAACATGGTCCGACTGGTCGAGAGCATGGCAGAGGACCACCCTGCCCGCCCGGTGCTCGTCGCATCGAACGACGCACGGGCGTCGGGGCTGGAGAAGGCCGCGCGGATGGGCGTGCCGACCGCCGCCATCGACCACCGCCCCTATGGCAAGGATCGCGCCGCGTTCGAGGCCGAGCTGCTGAAGCCGATCCTCGCGGCAAAGCCCGATATCCTCTGCCTCGCGGGCTTCATGCGGGTGCTGACGCCGGAATTCGTGGCGCAGTTCGAGGGCCGGATGCTCAATATCCACCCCTCGCTCTTGCCGAAATATCCTGGGCTGCACACCCATAAGCGCACGATCGAGGCGGGCGATGCGGTCGCGGGCTGTACGGTGCACGAGGTGACCCCGGTGCTCGATGACGGGCCGATCCTCGGTCAGGCGCGCGTGCCAATCGAACCGGGCGACACGCCCGACGGTCTGGCGGCCCGGGTGCTGGTGCAGGAACATCGCCTCTATCCGGCGGTGCTGCGCCGCTTCGCCGAAGGCGACCGCACGCCGGTCTTTCTGTAAGCGCCCATTTGTAAGCACGCTCACGCCGAAATGCGCCGCATCCGCTTGCGAGCGGCCGTCGCTTCGCGCATGACTGACGCATGGAAACGACCCCGGATACGGCCCCGCGCGGGCGCATGATCGCCCCCGACCTGATCCGGGCCGTGGCGCTGATCGGCATGGCGATCTTCCACCTGACCTATGACCTCGAGAATTTCGGCTTTGTGCCGCGTGGCACGGTGTTTCACCCCGCCTTCCTCGATTTCGCCCGCGTGGTAGCCAGCACCTTCATCTTCATGGCCGGCGCCAGCCTTGTGCTCGCCCATCGCCACGGCTTCCGCGCCGCCCCGTTCTGGAAGCGGATCGGCAAGGTGGTGGTCGCGGCGGCGCTGGTGAGTGCAGCGACCTATGTGATGATGCCGGAATACTTCATCTATTACGGCATCCTGCATTCCATCGCGGTCAGTTCGCTGATCGGTGCCGCGCTTCTGTTCCTGCCGTGGATCATGCTGGCGGCGCTTGGCGTGATCGCGGTCTGGGTGCATCTGAACTACGCCTTCGAGCTGTTCAATCACCCGTGGCTGTGGTGGCTGGGCCTCTCGACCCACTGGCGGCCCTCGATGGATTTCGAGCCGGTCTTCCCGTGGATCGGGCCGTTCCTGATCGGCATGGGCGCGGCGAAACTGCTCGACCGGCTGGGTTATTGGACACGCGCCGCGCGCTACCAGCCCGATCAGACGCGCGGGGTGATGAAAGTCGCGCTGTTTGCGGGGCGTCACACCCTGCCGATCTACCTGATCCACCAGCCGGTGCTCTACGGGCTGACCTGGGCCGCTTTCCTCCTTCAGCACTGAAACTGGCGCTTCTGCCACGCAAACCGGGCCGTAACACGCGCCGCCCTTCCCTTTTGCCCCATGAAGGTCTAGGGAATTTGCACCTGCGCGGGATGAGCCCGCACCGAATTGAAAGCGCGATATGCAGACCATCACCACGACCGAGGCCCTCGCGGCCTTCTGCGAAAAGGCCAAGCAAGAGCCCTACGTCACCGTCGACACCGAATTCCTGCGCGAGCGGACCTACTGGTCCAAGCTGTGCCTCGTGCAGATGGCGCTCCCCAATCATGGCGAGACCGAAGGCGAGGCCGTTCTGGTCGACCCGCTGTCCGACGATCTCTCGCTCGAGCCGCTCTACGATCTTTACCGCCACAAGGAGACCGTGAAGGTCTTCCACGCCGCCCGGCAGGATCTGGAGATTTTCTTCACCGACGCGCAGGTCTTCCCCGATCCGCTGTTCGACACGCAGATCGCCGCGATGGTCTGCGGCTTCGGCGAGCAGGTGGGCTACGAGACGCTGGTGCGCAAGATCGCCAAGCAGTCGCTCGACAAATCCTCGCGTTTCACCGACTGGTCGCGCCGTCCGCTGACCGAGGCACAGAAGAAATACGCGATCGCCGATGTGACCCATCTGCGCGTGATCTACGAATTCCTCGACGAGCAGCTGAAGAAAACCGGTCGCGACGCCTGGGTCGAAGAGGAAGAGGCGGTTCTCCTGAACCCCGAGACCTATATCAACCGGCCCGAAGAGGCATGGAAGCGCGTGAAGACGCGGACCAATTCGGGCCGTTTCCTCGCCATCGTGCGCGAGCTGGCGCAGTTCCGCGAAGGCTATGCGCAGAACCGCAACATCCCGCGGAGCCGTATCTTCAAGGATGACGCGCTGCTGGAGCTGGCCTCGACCAAGCCCTCTTCGATCGAAGAGCTGGGCAAGTCGCGACTGCTGCTGCGCGAAGCCCGCAAGGGCGAGATCGCCGAAGGCATCCTGACGGCGGTGCGCGAAGGGCTGGAGATGCCCAACGAGAAGCTGCCCCGCCCCGACAATCAGGCCCAGCAATTGCAGGTCGACACCGCGCTTGGCGATCTGTTGCGGGTGCTGCTGAAAGCGAAATCGCAGCAGGCAGGCGTCGCCGCGAAGCTGATCGCGACCTCGTCGGATCTGGATCGCATCGCCGCTGGCAAGCGCGACGTCGCCGCCCTGCAGGGCTGGCGCGCGGAGGTCTTCGGCACGGACGCCCTGCGTCTGGCCAAGGGCGAAGTGGCGCTGACCGCCGATAGCGGCGCGGTGAAGCTGATCGACGTGTAAAGACACCAGAGGGCTGCGCCTGACCGCCGGGTGGGCGCCCCCTTCTTCGGTGGTCTTCGCTTAATCCCCGAAAGTTTCGGACGCGTTCAATGCGCGCGCTGACACCCCACAAGCGCCCGCCCGAGGGGGCGGTCGGGCGCTGCCCGGGCCGCTTCGCGGCTGTTCCGGGCAAAGGCTCCACTTGGCACGGGACGACCAGCCCCGGGCCGCGCCCGTCCGGCCTTCGCGATGCTCAGGCGTTCGCCGGGGCGTCCTTCCACTGGAAGGCCGCTTTCTCCCGGCTCACCCCTCCCCACGGGAGGGCGCATTGCCGATGTCAGCGCGGGCACACGCGTCATCCGGGCTTTCAAGATAAAGCACCCAGCCACCCGCCGAGCAATGCGCCCGTCCAAAGCTCGGGCGCGTCCCTCAGCGCAATAGAAAAAGGCGGCAGGTTTCCCCGCCGCCTCTCATTCCGATCAGGCCGAACTCACTCGCCCTGTTTCTTGATCCGCCCGTCGAGCTTGGGCGCGACCGTGCCCTTGTTCTCGACATAGGTCATCACGTCATTGGCCATCAGGTTGCCATTGCCCGCGTTCACGATGACCTTGCCGCCACCAAGCGCGCCGTATCCGTCGCCGCCGCCTAGCATGTAATCGTTGGTCGCGACCTTGTAGACCTTGTCCTTGTCGAGAGGCTGACCGCCCACCTCGACCGAGACCACGCGCGAGCCCGCAGGCGCGCTCGGATCATAGACCACGCTCATGCCCGAGATCTGCGGGAAGCGGCCCGCGCCGTTCTCGACCTGGCTGAAGCCGTTCTCCAGCGCGCTCAGGATCTGCGAGCCGGGGATCTCGGTCACCACCGTCTTGTTGCCGAAGGGCAGCTCGGTCAGCACGTCCTTGCGGGTGATCTTGTGGCCCGCGTCATAGGTCGTATCGCCCCGGATGCCGCCGCCATTGATCAGCGTGACATCGGCCTTCGTTGCATCGCGCAGCGCATCGGCGATCAGATCGCCCATCGTGCTCTCCTGCGAGCGCACCACGTTGCGCCGCGAGTCCATCTCGGTCTCCGACGTGCCGATCTGCTGTCCGAGATTGTCGTCGAGCTGCTTCTTGAACCCGTTGACCAGCTTCATCGATTCCGGGTCCGGCGTGACATTCGCGGTGTCGATCCAGCGGAAATTCGGGGTCCAGCTGATCTTGCGCTTGCCGTCCTTCTCGGAGATGTCGACGGTCAGATCGAGCGGCTGCAGATAACGCGCGTCGATCGAGGTCTCCACGTAAGCCGTGATCCCGTCATAGAACATCGCGTTGAGGTGGTCGTCGCCGGACATGATCACGTCGAAATCCTGGCTCGCGATCAGCTTGCGGTCGTTGGACTGGTCGGTCTGCACGACGCCGATCACCAGATCCGCGCCGTCCTCGCGGGCCTTCTTGGCGGCCGCGATTGCGGTGTCGACGGTGGGCTGGAATTTCAGATCGCCCGAATTGGCGACCTCGGGCGTGGTGTCTTGGGCCACCGGCACCAGCGCGACCTTGAGGCCTGCGATCTCCTTCATCATCACGCCGCCAAGCCCCTGAATCGGCGAGCCGTCAGCTTGCGTGATGTTGATCGCGGCCCAGGGGTATTTCGACCCTTCCATCTTCTTCTCGAAATTCTCGGGGCCGAAATCAAACTCATGGTTGCCCGGCACCGCGATGTCGAAAGGCACGATATTGGTCAGGTCGATCGTGTTCTGCCCTTCGTCGATCCCCGACAGAAGCGAGGGCGAGAGCATGTCGCCATCGAAGACATAGAGCGTGTTGGGATTGTCCGCCCGCTCCTTCTTGGCGACCGCGTTGAGCCGCGCGAAACCGCCACGCTCGCCATCGCCGTCGAAATTGTAAATATCGCCGACCCCGAGGATCGTGAGCTTCACCGTCTCGGCCTGAATAGGCCCGGCGGCCAGAAGCCCGGTCGAGGCGGCGCCCAGCATGAGGGCAGCCAGACGGCGCTTGAAATCGGACATTTCGGTCTCCCTGCGGAATAAACTTTTTTCATAGACCCCAAGCGGCCGCAGTTACCGGCGCGCTGGGACGTGAAAGAAAGATTAGCCGCACTCCGCCACGGCGCAAACCGATAGTCGGATGACCTTGCGTTCTCGTGATAAGCGGCGCCTGTTTTCGCGTCACTTCGCGGGCGGTAGAAGCGCGCGGACGCGACCTGCCACCCCTGTCAGACCAAGCCCCGTCAGACCAAGGTGCCCGCCAAACGTGCGAACAGCGCATGCGCCGATGGCTCGTCGATCAGATCGACCGTGAATTGCGCGAAGGTCAGGCCGGTCTCGGGCGCGCTTGCGAACATGATGCGCACGTCGTCGCCGGCTTCCGTGATCGTGTCGAGCTGGCCGCCGAACACGGTGGTGTAGTTTCCGGCGAACCCGGCCATCAAATTCTCCAGCGCCTTGGCACAGGCCACGATTTCGTCCGAAGACCCTTTGACGGGCCGCAAGATCCGGTCGCTGGGGCCGATCCGCCCGGCAAGCTGCAAGCCTTCGGGCAGCTCGATACCGAGCCTGAGCCGCGTGGTGGCCAGCAGCAGAGGGCTGTCCTGCTTGGGCTCCATCTCGGCTTCGGTTTCGGGCAGGACGGGCCCGGTGACATTCGGCCCCGGCTCACGACCGGGCTCACGCTCCGCGTCACGGCCCGGCTTGGACGAACGCGTGACCCGTCGCGGCGAAACCTCGGGTGTGCGGTCGACGGGATGCGGGTCAGGCCGAAACTCGGGCTCCGCCCCGGGCGGCGCGACGGGCGCGCCGGAATTTGCCGGTTGCGAAGCCCGTTTACCCACGCTGCGCGAGCGGAACGGCAGCACCGCGCCCCCATGTTCGGAGAGCAGCGGCGACGGCGCATCATGGGTGCCGATCGCCAGATCCGCCTCAGTCTCGGGATCGAGCGTATCGAGCCCGGCCACCGCGCGCCCCGTCATCGCCCCAAGCGCCGCGATCAGCGCCGCACCGCCGCTGCGCTGGAAGGCTTCATCCGATGTCTCGGCCTCGCGCAAAAGATCGCGCGACCCGTACAGGAAGGCGACTCGCGAGAAATAGGCCGCCGACTCGCGCTGAACCCGCGCCTTCAGCTTCGCCCGGTCGGTGTCGTTGCGCAGCTTGTCACCGCGCGAAATCGCGAGCAGGCAATCCGACGGGCGCGCCGGCCCGAGCCGCTCGATCATCGTCTTCTCGGTCAGCCGCCAGGCCTGCGAGGCGATCGTCACCCAGATCATCACGTCGCAGGTTGCGATCAGGCCGATCTGCTCTTCGTTCACGTCTTCGGGGCGGCTCAGCGGCACTTCGACGAATTCGAACCCCTGCAGATGCGGCTGCGCGGAATAGACGTAAATCTCGGACGGCACGGCCCAGCCTTCTTCGACCTCCGCCGCGTCGATCTCGTGCCCCGTCGCATCACGCATCACCACACCCGGCGTCGCCCGATAGCGCGCGACGACCGTCGGACGCTCGGTCCGGCCCAGATTGTCGCCGATGCTGCGCGCGCGCAAAATCGCGTTGAGCACGGTGGACTTGCCGGAATTGACCTCGCCGCAAATCGCCACCCGAAGGGGCGCGCGATGGGGATCGGGCGGCGCGTCCTCGCGGTTGAGCTCTTGCTTGAAAATCATTGCCCTTTCGCCCTCACGCTGCGCGCGTCGCGGGTTTGCGCCGCGGCATCATGGTGCTGCTCACCGCGCTCTCGATCGCCCCGAGATTGATCAGACGTCGTTCGAGAACTTCCAGCTTGCTCTGGATCCGGGACGCCAGTCGGCTTTGCATCTGCGGATCACGGGCCAGCCGTTCCAACTCGGCCCGCTCCTGCTTGAGCTGCAAGGTCCGCTCGCGCACGATCATCTCCATCATCCGCACCATCACCCGCAGCCGCGACCCGCCTGCGCTGGCGCGTTCCACCAGCGCCTCGCCATAGGCCTGCAGGATTTTCTCGACCGCCGGGCGCAGTTCTTCCGCCGCCACGATCCGCAACCCGTCGAGGGTCTTTTCGATATTCACGGTCGGACCGCGCCAGAAGGCCCAGCCCCGCTCCAGCGCGAAGTTGATACGCAGCGCGCGCCGGGTCAGCGTCAGCGTCGAGGTGAAGGTGTCATGCGGCATATCCGACAGATCGATCTCTTCGCTGGGATCGTCGAACCGGTCCGCGACCGTGGTGCGGCAGGCATGGATCGCATTGTCGAGCAGTACATCGATCGCCGCACGCGACCGGGCGTAGCTTTTCGTCACCTCGCGTTCGAGCGCGATCTGCAGCGCGGTCGTATCGGTCTCGAAGCTGCGCGGCGGACGGCCGTCGCGGATCCGGTTGGTGCGCAGGACATCCTCGAACCGGTCGCGCTGGCTCAGGACGAAATCCTCGATGCTCTTGTTGAGCCGCGTCTCCAGCGCCGACCAGCCGCGGTTGAGCACCGCCTCGATCTGATGCTCGGCGCTCTCGACATGGTTTTCGAGCGCACCGCGCAGCGATTCCGTCGCCGCGATCTCGCTGCTCATTTCCTCGATCGCGGCCTCCGCCACGTCCGAGCGGATGCTCTCGATCTGCATCTGCAGCGTGTCGCGTTCGCGGCGGGCAACGAATTGCATCCCCGACAGCTCCGCGCGCAGATCGCCGCGCAGCTGAGCGAGCTGCTGACGCCCCACCCCGCCGTCGATCACGGCAGAGAGCACATGTTTGACCTCTTCGACGCCCGAGGCCAACAGCAGCCGGTCGATCGGATCCTCGGGCACGCGGCCGAAGCGGGAATACAGGTACTGCGCCAGCTCCATCGAATCCATCTCGGCGCGCGCCCAGGCGGCCTCCTCGTCGGAGCGTTGGGTGAGATCGGCGAGATAGGCGCTGCCCGCGACGATCTTGAAATCGATATCGGGGATCGCCGCGCGCAGACGGCGCGACACATCGGCGATCACGCGCGGCACTTCGACCGCGTAATCGTCCAGCTCGTCGATCCGGTTGAGGAAGATCAGCACATCCTTGTCGTCCTGCTTGGCAAGAATGCGGATCAGGGCGAGGTCGACATCGGTCAGCGGCTGATGCGCGGAGAGCACCATGATGAACACGTCCGAGCGATCGAGCGAGCGACAGGTGAACTCGTCGCGCACGAGGAACGGGTCGTTCACGCCGGGCGTGTCGGTGATGATCGTGGGTACCTGAAACTCGGGCAAGCGCATGTAGATATTGGCGCTTTTCGTGAGCGCGGCATAGCGGCCAAGGGCCTCGCGCTCCAACCCGTCATCTGCCCCGGGCCCTGCGCAGACATAGCGTTGCAGCAGATCGGGTGCGAGGAAGTCGTAATCGTGATGCTGACCCAGCAGCATCTGGTAATGCTTGCCGAGACGTCGCTGGGCGCGGCGGCGCATCTGCTCGGACTGCTCGCGCAGGATGTCAGTGTCGAACCCCGGCAGCAGCTCTTCGGTCAGCTTGCGGATGCGGGTGCCGCCATTGATGATCTCGTCCCAATCTGCCTCCGAGAAGAACTCGAACCGCGCACCCGTCACCGGGTCTTCGGGCAGGTTGATGCGCATATTCGTCACGACCGAAGTCCACGGATTCACGTCCGAGGGCAGGAAATCGTGCTGGTGCAGGAAGGCGTTGAGGAAGGTCGATTTGCCCGCCTTCACCTGCCCGATCACCGCCACACGCGCCGCCCAGTCATGCAGTCGCAAGCGCAGATCGCGGATGCGCGGACGGGCGCTGCGCTCGACGGAGGCCTCGATCCGGTCGAGCGCGCCGTTGAGAAAGTCGAGTTCCTTACGCAGTTGCGGGGCGATCTTCATGGCTTGGTCCTCTTGCTCGCGTAGGCTGGCTCGAATTCGGTCGGGGGTTCGGCATCCAGCCGATCAAGCAGATGTTCGACATGGGCGAGGACATCCGCGGCATCTGTGAACGCGTGGCCCGCCGTGAGTTCCTCCCACAGCGCGCGGGCCGGGCTCGGCATCGGAGGTGTTTCCGCGGGCGGATAATCGGGCAGCGGCGAGTCGAGGATCAGTGGCTCGGCATCCGTTACCTCGGGCAGCTCCGCGCTTTCCGCCTTGATCAGGCGCGCCGAGCGCAGACGGCGCGGCTTGACCGGCGTGCGCGGCTTCGGGAAGGCGATCACGTCGCGCTCGCCCACGAATTTCGCGACCGTCTCATTCGCGGCCCCCGAAGGCTGATCGATCTGCCCGACCAGCCGCTCGATCTCGCGCGCGATCTGCGCCACGTCCGAAGGCTCGGTCAGCGCGGCCAGACGGATCGTCGGGAAGACCTCCCCCGCCTCGCGCTCGACCCGGCGCATCAATCGCGCGCGAGTGCGTTCGTCGGGCAGACGGTCGCCATGGGTCACCACCAGCATCGGCTGCGCCAGCAGCGCCTCGGGCATCTCGTCCCAGACCGCCTTCTCGCTTTGCCGCCACGCCTGCGTCGCATTGGTGCACCAGATCACCAGATCGGCATAGCGCAGCATCCGCTGCCAGCTTTCCATCGGCATGTTCGGGTCCGACGAACCGGGCGTATCGATGATGTCGATCCGGTCGAGGATCGGCGCGTTATGGGCAATCACGCAATAGCGCGCCTTCTCCAGATTGAGCTGCGCCAGATCGGAGAGCGGGCGCGCGACCTCTTCCTTGTCGATCCAGAGTTGCGCGCGATCCCCGCCGCGCACCAGCCAGATCGGCGGCAGCGCGGTCGCGGTGACATGCGAGGGCAGCACTTTCTCGCCCAGCAACCCGTTGATAAGGCTGGTCTTCCCGGCCGAAAACTCGCCCGCGACCAGCACCCGCAGCTTGCGCGGTTTCGGGGTGGCCTGCGGGGCTTGCGCTTTCGACAGGTCCGGCAAGTCGGGGCGTTCACGTTTGCGCAGCGAGTTCATGCCGAGAGCCTTTCTTTATCGTGACCGGACGCGCCCGACAGGCAGCGCTCGCGCACCGCTTTGCAGAACTGACCCTGATCGAAGGCGAAGCGCTCCACGATCTCGCGGCTGCGCGCAATGGCGGGGTCGAAATACTCGGTCATCAGATCCTCGATCAGCGGCGTGGTTTCCGCGATGATCACCTCGCGGTAGCGCGCCTGCGCCGCCCCCTTGCGGTTGAAGCGCCAATAGCGACGCCACCACGCGCCCTGCATATCCAGCGTGATCATCCGCGCCAGCACGGTCGGCGCGCGATGTTGCGGCTGTTCAGGGAAGCGGCTCACATCGGCCTCGCGGATCACGCCGAACTCGGCGGCGAGGAAGCTGTCGATCCCGTCGCTGACCATATCGAGCGCCGATTCACCTTTGCGCCGCAGCCGCGCGCAATTCGACGCGAAAGCCGTCTTCATCGCCATACGCAGCGCGGTCGGATCATGGGTCCACGCGCCGATCTCGCCGTAGGTGTCGATATGCGATTGCAGCGCCTCCAGCGCCGAGGCCACGAATTGCTCCTGCGCGCGGTCGAGCCGCTCGCGCAGCTCCGCGCGCAGACCCGCCGCCTCGTTATTGAAGGCAGAGACGGCCTCTTCCTCGATCTCGGCGAGGCGCAGCATCAGTTTGGATTCGCTGAGAATGGTGGACGGATCGGCCACGCGGGCGACGCTATCGACGGTCTCGGCGCGCTCGATGATGCGCTCCAGCTCGTCCTGCACATCGCCCAGCACGGCCTGCCCCGGCCCGTCGACAATGCGGATGACGACGGCCTGCATCAGCGCACCGATCCCGGAGGCTTCCATCGCGCGCTGGCGCAGTTCGGTCTCGCTGGTAGGCGTGGTGCCGGTCATCTTCTCCAGCGCAGCGCGGCTGGCGGGCGCCATCTCGCTCACATCGCCCATCGCGCAATTGGCCCAGTAGCCCGAGCCGAACAGAATCTCGATCTCCTCGCCCAGCCCCATCCGGCCCAGCGTCTTGCGGATCGAGTTGCGGATCGCGGTCTGCGCCCCACGCGGATCTTCCAGCTCGTCGATACGGTTGACGAAGATCACCACTTCCCGCGCGTCGATCGCGCAGATGATACGCAGAAGTGCCAGATCCATCGTCGTCAGCGCCTGATGCGCCGAAAGCACGACGATACAGGCGCGGCTGTCGCCGATCGCGTTCAGCGTGATCTGCTCGCGCATCATGAACGTGTCGTTCACACCCGGCGTGTCGCGCAGGCACAGGCCGCGCGGCAGATGCGGCAGATCGAGATAGAGATCGGCGGATTTCGTCAGATCGGCATAGGTGCCTTCGCTGGCGCCCTCGGCCAGATCGTCGGGATCGCCGTAGCAGATATATTGATCCAGCACCGCCTTATCGAGCGTCGGGAACGCGCGGCTGGTGCCCAGAAGGTCCTCGAACTGTTCCCCAAGCCGCGCCTCGGTCGCGTCGCGCATCGCGGTGACCTGTTTGCGCACGCTTTCGGCCTCGGTCTCGAAGCCCGCCCGGTTGGCCATCTCGCCCAGACGCCCGCCGGTCGCCACAAGCCGATCCCATTCGTGGCGGTCGAAGAAGCGAAACAGCGCGCGCGTGTCCATCGGGCGGTGGCGCGCGTTCAGATGCAGCGCCGTGATCACGGAAGTCCATGGGTTCACATCCGAGGGCAGCATCCCCGGCTTGCCGATCAACGCGTTGAGAAGGGTACTTTTTCCCGCTTTGACCTGGCCGATGACGCTGACGGTGGGCTCGAACGCGTCGATCATCTCGAGAACGGTGTCGAGCTGATCCTCGACGAATCCGAGATCGGCGTCCGAGACGTCCTTTACGGCCTGTTCAAGCTGGTCGAGCGTCTCCCAGTAAGAATTGAGCGCCTCGAAACCACGGCGATGCCAATCAAAGATGGAATTCGCTTCATACACGAGGGAGCTCTCCTTTTCCGCAGGGGCGATGCGGATTTTTGGGTGACACACGGTCCGGCACGCCCATGCCGACCGAGACCACCAATGTTACAGGGACGGCGCGCGCCCCCTTCTTGGCGACGCACCGGCTGGGTCGGTTCGTGCTTAAAGTTCTCTTGCCCAGTCATGTCCGAAATGCGGCAGAAATTATGGCAGACCGACCATAATTGCCGTTTTCGGTGCAGTTTGCCCTCCCGGTTGCGATGCGAAAATGCGTTTGTTCTCTTTGCATTGCTGACGATTCTGCATTTGCATGACGTTAGGGCAGTCTCGTTTCGGCCGTATTTTGTTGAATCTTCACGAATTTGTGAGTGTTTCCGGCTGCGTTTATATCAAGAGCGTTTTGGTAGGATTGTTTACAACTCAAGCGTGTAATGCGCCCTGTCATCAAAGCTTCACTTGATCCGACTCTCTTATTTCGCAAAACCTCGAAATATGGATAAGATGACACCTCAGCGGCTCACCGTGCTGGGCCATGCGCAACGCCTCGCGATCTTCCGGCTCTTGATGCGCCGGTATCCCGACCGGCTGCCCGCAGGCGAGATCGGCGCGGCGCTGAAGCTGAAGCCCTCGACGCTCTCGGCCTATCTGGCCGCACTCAGCGAGGTCGGGCTGATCGGGCAGACGCGGGCGGGCACCTCGCTGCGCTACGGGATCGAGATGGAGACCGTGCGCAGCCTCTTCGACGCGCTGCTGATCGACTGCTGTCAGGGCCGCCCCGATATCTGTTCCCCTCTCGCACAGCCCGATCCCAGCGGAGACCCTGCGATGACGCGATCTACGGCGGGCCGGAAATTCAACGTGCTGTTCATCTGCACCGGCAATTCGGCGCGCTCCATCCTCGCCGAGACGATCCTTCGAGACCGCGCGGGCGACCGGTTCAACGCCTATTCCGCGGGAACCAAGCCCTATTCCGAGCTCAACCCCTTCGCGATGCAGGTGCTGCGCGACAAGGGCCATGATGTGGAGCCCCTGCGGGCGAAGACCATCGCGGAGTTTCAGGGGGAGGACGCCCCCCCGCTCGATTTCGTCTTCACCGTCTGCGATCTCGCGGCGAACGAGGAATGCCCGCCCTGGCCGGGCCAACCGATCAGCGGCCATTGGGGGATGCCCGATCCGGTAAAGGC
>NZ_DFRG01000076.1:0-9322 GCF_002378135.1 Thioclava sp. UBA3469 | reverse complement strand
GCGGCCCGGGGCTAGTCGCCCCGGTCCCAACGAGATCTCAGCCCTCGGCGCCGTCTTCGAGACGTTTCAGCAGCGTCTTCGCCGCCGTCATCTCGCCCTGACGCTTCGATCCGGCCTTCGCCGTTTCGCGCGCGCCGTTTTCCAGACGCACCTCGATGGTGAAATTTGGGGCGTGATCGGGACCGTCGCGATGGATGATCTCGTAGTGCGGCGGTGGCAGACCGCGGGCCTGCGCCCACTCCTGCAGCGCGGTTTTCGGGTCGCGCGCGTCTTCCTCGACACTGTCGAGCCGATCTTCCCAAAGCCGCAGGATCAGCACCTTCGCCGCGTCGAACCCGCCATCGAGATAGACAGCGGCGATCACCGCCTCCATCGCGTCGCCCAGCAGCGCCAACTTGCGCCGCCCGCCGGTCATCATCTCGGACCGGCCGAGCTTGAGCACCGCACCGAGGTCGATCTTGCGGGCGATATCGGCGCAGGCTTCCTTGCGCACGAGCGCGTTGAAACGCGGCGCCATCTGACCCTCGGAAGCGGCACGGTCGCCGAGGAACAAAGCCTCGGCCATCACGAGGCCCAGAACGCGGTCGCCCAGAAATTCCAGCCGCTGGTTGTCGGGCCGCGTCGGCGTGGAGATCGAGCTATGCGTCAGCGCGCGCGCGAGCAGCTCGGGCCGTTTGAACTTGTGCCCGAGGCGCTGCTCGAATGCCTTGATCTCCGCGCTTAGCTTCAATTGATCGCCTTGAAGAACCGATCCGGACGCCAGGTCCAGAAGTAGAACAGCGAGCGACCCGCCGAGGAGAACATCACCCGGTCGGCCCGGCCGATCAGGTTCTCTTTCGGGACGAAGCCGAGACCGCCCACCGATTGCGGGAAGCGGCTGTCTTCGGAGTTGTCGCGGTTGTCGCCCATGAAGAAATACATGCCCTCGGGCACGGTGTAGACGGGCGTGTTGTCCACGGGGCCGTCATTGTTGATCTGCAGAATGTCATGCGTGACGCCATTGGGCAGCGTCTCGGCATAGCGTTTCTTGATGCAGGTATCGCCCATGCCGACCGGCGAGTTCGAGCAGCGCGGCAGCAGACCCTGCGGGCCCTGCGGCTGCATGACTTCCTCGAAATCGGGCTCGGGCTTCATCTCGACGGCCTTGCCGTTGATCTGCAGCACGCCGTTGATCATCTGTATCTTGTCGCCCGGCAGGCCGATCAGACGCTTGATGAAATCGACGTTCTTGGTCGGGTGACGGAACACCACCACATCGCCGCGCTCGGGGTCGCTGGCCAGCAGGCGCCCGTCGAAGGGGCAGGCCGAGAACGGGCAGGAATAGCGCGAATAGCCATAGGCCATCTTGTTCACGAAGAGGAAGTCGCCGATCAGCAGCGTGTCCTTCATCGAGCCGGAGGGAATCCAGAAGGGCTGGAAGAACAGCGTGCGGAACACCCCCGCGATCACCAGTGCCCAGACAATCGTCTTGATCGTGTCGAGGATACCGCCCTCGGCCTTGTTCTTCGCCATTATCTCTTACCCTGCCTCAAAATTCCTTGGCCTCAATACGCGGCCTCGCGCCCGAGTCAAGAAAGCTTGCGGGCCTCGATCACGACGAAGGCCTGCGCCCAGGGGTGGTCATCGGTCAGCGTCACATGGATGACGGCCTCGTAACCCTCTGGTGTCATTTCCTTAAGCCGGTCCGCCGCCCAGCCCGTGACCTGCATCACCGGCTGTCCCGTTGGCAGATTCGTGACCGCCATATCCTTCCATGCGATGCCCATGCGCAACCCGGTTCCAAGCGCTTTGGAACAGGCCTCCTTCGCCGCCCAGCGCTTGGCATAGGTGCCCACCACATCCTTGCGTCGCTCGGCCTTGCGCTGCTCGGTCTCGGTGAAGACCCGGTTGCGGAAGCGGTCGCCGAAGCGCTCGAGCGTGCGCTCGATCCGCTCGATATTCGCGAGATCGGTGCCGATGCCGAGGATCATGGGGCGACCTCGGTGGCGATTGCGCCGGTCGCCTGATTGAGTGTCATGCGCAACTGATGCGACATCGCGTCGCCCGTGCCGTCATAGGTGGAGACCGGCAGCATGAGGCTCAACCCGGTCGCGGGATCGTAGCTGGCCGAGAGCGCCGCGAAATCGACTCCACCGAAGCCGGTGTCCTTTGCAGCCGAGATGACCCGGCATTGCCGCCCGCCGACCTCGTCATAGGGGGGCGATAGGACGAGAATATGGAACGCCGCTGCAGCCGGCTCGATCGTGTCCATCAGCGCCAGCCGCACCGCGCCATTGGCGAAAGTCGCGGTATTCTCCGACCAAGGCTCGACGATATTGTCGGCGCGCGCAGCGAAATCGCAGGGCCCGACATAGGCCGGACCTGCCTGCGCCGCGCAAGCCGCGCCAAGCAACGCACCGGTCAGCATGACGCCGCGCAGCTTCATCCCCGCGCCGCATCCATCAGCTTGCGCATATGCACGATCGCGGGCCCGAGGCCCACGAAGATCGCCTCGGAGATCAGGAAATGGCCAATGTTCAACTCGCGGATCTGCTTCATCTCGGCGATCGGCTCGACCGTCTCATAGGTCAGACCGTGGCCCGCATGCACCTCCAGCCCGAGGCTGTCGGCATAGGCCGCCCCTGCTTTCAGCGCCTCCAACTCGGCATCGCGGGCGGCGAAATCGCCCTCGTAATGCATGTCGCAGAAATGGCCGGTATGCAGCTCGATCACCTGCGCGCCGATCTTGGCGGAGGCTTCGATCTGCGCCGGATCATGACCGATGAACATCGACACGCGGATGCCCGCCTCGACGAGCGGCCCCACGTAATCGGTCAGCCGCGAGAGATCGCCCGCGACGTCCAGACCGCCTTCGGTCGTCACCTCTTCGCGCTTTTCCGGCACGATGCAGCAGGCATGGGGCAGATGGCGCAGCGCGATCTCCTGCATCTCGGGCGTCGCGGCCATCTCGAAATTCAGCGGGATGTCGAGCCCGCCGCGCAGCGCGTCGATATCGGCGTCACGGATATGGCGGCGGTCTTCGCGCAGATGCGCGGTGATTCCGTCGGCCCCGGCCTGTTCGGCCAGACGCGCGGCGCGCAGCGGGTCGGGATAGGCCGAGCCGCGGGCATTCCGCACGGTGGCCACGTGATCGATATTCACACCAAGGCGCAAAGGTTTGGGCATCGGGCTCTCCGCAATAAGTCTCGCAGGAGTATGCCTGCGCGCGCGGGCGGGGAAAAGACCTGCGATTGTATCGGTTTCAGAACGGAACGGGCGCGGTGAAAGTCATATGCATCCCGCCATCGGGATGCCGAAAGCGCAGCGTCTCGGCATGGAGCATCAGACGCTCGAACGCCTGCGCCGAGCCTTCGGCATAAAGCGGATCGCCGAGGATCGGATGGCCAAGCTCGGCCATATGCACCCTCAGCTGGTGGCTGCGCCCGGTGATCGGCATCAGCCGCACCCGCGTCGTGCCGTCCTCATGGCGCATCACCCGCCAATCGGTCTGAGCGGGGCGGCCGTTCTCGTGATCGACATGCTGGCGCGGACGGTTCGGCCAGTCGACACACAGCGGCAGATCGACCCGGCCTTCCTTCTCGGCCAACTCGCCCCAGAGCCGCGCCTGATAGGCTTTCTTCGTCTGGCGTTTCTCGAATTGCAGGCCAAGGTGGCGCTGCGCATGGGGCGTCAGCGCGAAGACCATCACGCCCGAGGTATCGGTATCGAGCCGGTGGACCAGCAGAACCTCGGGGTAAATCCCCCGCAGCCGCGCAATCAGGCAGTCGGCCTTGTCCGGCCCCTTGCCGGGCACCGAGAGCAGCCCCGCCTGTTTGTCGACCACGAGGATTTCGTGATCGGCATGAAGGATACGCGGAGCGTCCTGTGGCGGGTCATAGACGTAACTCATGCGCTGCGAGATGCACTGCGCCGCGTGTCGGGTCAAGCCTCAGGGCGATTGCGGCGGCCCCGGCTCGATCTCGTAGTAATCGCCCTTATCGGCCACGAAGATATGCTCCGCCATAGAAAGCCCCGTCGGCAGGTTGAGCGTGCCCGCCGCGATCGAGATGCGCCCCTCACCGTCCAGCCGCCAGAACACGGAGCTGCCGCAGAATTGGCAAAAGCCCCGCTCCGCCGTTTCCGAGGAGCGATACCAGCGCAGCCCGTCGCGGTTGATCAGCGCAAGCTGATGGTCATCGATTTGCGAGGAGGCCCAGATATGGCCGGAGGTTTTGCGGCATTGGCTGCAATGGCAGGCCAGCACGGGCCGCATGTCGCCCGCGACCTCGTAGCTGACCGCCCCGCAGAGGCACGCGCCGGTATGTTTCATGGCTTCCTCACAAATGTCCGAACACGTCTTTCAGAATCCTCTCCAGCGCCGCGGCATCCGCTTCGGTGAAGGCGTCGGGCTGGTCGCTGTCGATATCGAGCACCGCGATGATACCACGCTGCGCATGGACCGGGATCACCAGTTCCGAGCGGGTGGAACTTGCGCAGGCGATATGGCCCGGGAAGGCCTCGACATCGGGCACGAGCTGCGTCGCCCCCTCGCGCGCCGCCGCCCCGCAGACCCCGCGCGAAAACGGGATCACGAGGCAACCATGCCCGCCCTGATAGGGGCCGATCTTCAGCAGTTCCGGCTCGGTGACCCGGTAGAACCCGGTCCAGTCGAAGCGGTCATCCGCGTGATGGATTTCGCAGGCCAGCGTCGCCATCAGCGCGACCTCGTCGGTCTCGCCTTCGGTCAGCGCGGCGATGCGTTTCGCCAGATCATCGTAATCCACGCTCATACCCGTTCGATCGCGATGGCCGTGCCCTCGCCCCCACCGATACAGATCGCAGCCACGCCGCGCTTGAGATCGGCCTTTTCCAGCGCATTGAGCAGAGTCACGATGATCCGCGCACCCGACGCGCCGATCGGATGGCCAAGCGCACAGGCGCCGCCATTCACATTCACCTTGTCATGCGAGATGCCCAGCTTGTGCATGAAGGCCATCGGCACGACCGCGAAGGCCTCGTTGACCTCCCACAGATCGACGTCATCGACCGTCCAGCCGAGCTTCTTCAGCAGCTTCTCCGCCGCCGGAACCGGCGCCGTCGGGAAATCGGCAGGCGCCTGAGCATGGCTCGCATGGCCCAGAATGCGGGCGCGGATCGGCAGGCCCTCGGCCTTCGCCGCAGCCTCCGAGGCCAGCACCAGCGCCGCAGCCCCATCCGAGATCGAGGACGAATTCGCCGCCGTCACCGTGCCGTCCTTGCGGAAGGCGGGCTTGAGATGCGGGATTTTGTCGGGGCGCGCATTGCCCGGCTGCTCGTCGATGGAAACCACCGTCTCGCCCTTGCGGGTCTTCACGGTCACCGGCGCGATCTCACCCGCGAAAGCCCCGGATTTCTCTGCGGCAACGGCACGGTTCAGCGACGCCATCGCGTAATCGTCCTGCGCCTCGCGGGTGAATTGAAACGCCTGCGCACAATCCTCCGCGAAGGTGCCCATCAGACGCCCCTTGTCATAGGCGTCCTCCAGCCCGTCGAGGAACATGTGATCGAGCGCCTGCGCATGGCCGAGCCTCGCCCCCGCGCGCATCTTCGGCAGCATGTAGGGCGCGTTGGTCATGCTCTCCATGCCGCCCGCGACCATCACCCCAGTCTGGCCGAGCGCAATCTGGTCATAGGCCACCATCGCCGCTTTCATGCCCGAACCGCACATCTTGTTCAGCGTCGTCGCGGGCACCTCCTCGCCAAGGCCCGCCGCGAAGCCTGCCTGCCGTGCGGGCGCCTGCCCCTGACCTGCGGGCAGCACACAGCCCATCAGCACTTCCTCGATCCGCGCAGGCGCGACGCCCGCACCTTCCATCGCCGCCTTGATGGCGGTCCCGCCCAGTTCCGACGCGGGCACACCCGCAAACACGCCCTGCATTCCGCCCATCGGCGTGCGCGAGGCTCCGACGATCACCACGTTTTCCATGATACCCTCCAAAATTCTGTCCCACGGATACCGAATGGTAAGCATTGCCGTCTAGCCTTCCCGTCAGATCAACCGTGGGAGTCGGACATGAACCTCACTGCCGAAGCGCTGGAAGGCGCGCTTGTCGTCCATCTGGCCGAGGCGCGGCTGGATGCTGCCATCGCGATCCGGTTCAAGGAAAGAATGCGCGATGTGACCGTGCAACCGGCGGCGCGGGTGCTGCTGGACCTCTCCAGGGTGGAGTTTCTCGACAGTTCCGGGCTGGGTGCGGTGGTGGCGGTGATGAAATCGCTCGCGCCAAACCGACAGCTGGAGCTTTGCGGGCTGACGCCGAATGTCGCGAAGGTGTTCCGCCTGACCCGCATGGATTCGGTGCTGCCGATCCACGCCGACCTCGAAGGCGCGCTGGGGGAGGGCCGGAAATATGCGTGAGCGTGTGAGACCGAAATCACCCCCCAGCACCCCGCGCCCAAGCCCGCACCCGCAGCAGACGGAAGTGCGGGTCTTCAACCTCAGCTTCGCGGCGACACCGATCGCGGTGCGCGACGCGCTGCGGGCCGCCGTGGCGCGTTTCATCCGTCTGATGACCGAGGAAGAGGCCGGGACGCTGGAATTGATTCTCGCGGAGATCCTCAACAACATCGTTGAGCATGGCTACGGCGATAGCGGAAAAGGCACGATCTCGCTCTCCATCGCGCGCGACGGTAAGGGGCTCACCTGTTCGGTCAGCGACGATGGGGTCGCGCTGCCTCCGGCCTGCCTCGACCTGGAAGACCGCGACCCGGAGCGGCCCGACCCGACCAGCCTGCCCGAAGGCGGTTTCGGCTGGTTCCTGATCCGCGATCTTGCGACCGATCTGGGATACCACCGCGAGGAGGGGCGCAATCTACTCGCCTTCCGCATGCCGCTAGACCCGATCGAGATGCGACAGGCGGGATAAGCCCCCTGCCCGACTTGTGGCTTTGCGCCATGCCCGGCGCGGTTCAGTTCAGTTGGAATTGCAGCCGGTAGGAGCCATTGCCGAATTCGCCGAAGAGATCCTCGAGATCGGGATGGCTTACCGGCTCGCCGGAGAAATCCGCGACGAGGTTCTGCTCGGACACATAGGCCACGTAATAGCTTTCGTCGTTCTCGGCGAGCAGGTGGTAATAGGGCTGATCCTTGGACGGGCGCGATTCCTCGGGGATCGCGTCATACCATTCCTGCGAGTTGGAGAAGATCGCATCGACATCGAACACCACCCCGCGGAACGGGTGGTTGCGATGCCGCACCACTTGGCCGATGTGATATTTCGCGTGCGTGGTATGCATATCTATCCTCATACCTTAATTCTAAATCGTGAAACCGCTCAGGTCCACGTTTTCGCCTCATTTCCGCCGGAAACAGATTGTCCGATTCGTCGCGACAGTCCGCTGATCCTGTGCGTTTCCCGGTTTTCGAACGGGCCAATTACGCATAGACTGACAAAAAACAAGGCCGTCAGAGCAAAGAAGAGCAGCTATGAAGAAATACCTCGCCCTCGGCGTAGTGCTTGCGGTGGCCGCCTGCGGAGGCGGACCGTCCAAGCCCCCGCGCAATCTTGATGACGCCTGCGCGATCATCAAAGAACGCCCGCAATACTTCAACGCCATGCGCCGGACGGAGGCCCGCTGGGGCGTTCCTGTCGCCGTGCAGATGGCCACGATCCACCAGGAAAGCAAGTTTGACGGCAATGCGAAGACGCCGCAGCGCTTCGCGCTCGGGATCATCCCGTTGGGCCGTCAAAGCTCCGCCTATGGCTACAGCCAAGCCCTGGACGGCACCTGGGATGAGTATCGCGAAGATACCCATCGCTTCGGTGCAAGGCGCAACCGCATCTCGGATGCCACCGACTTCATGGGCTGGTACATGGACGGCACGCAGAAGAAGCTCGGCATCTCCAAGGCCGACGCGCGCAACCAGTATCTGGCCTATCACGAAGGGCGCGGCGGCTATTCGCGCGGGTCACACCGGTCGAAATCCTGGCTTCTCGCCGTGGCCGACCGCGTCGCGTCCCGCGCGCAGATGTACGAAATCCAACTGCAATCCTGCCGGCGCTGAGAAATCAGCGCCGCTGGGCCAACGCCTGATCGATGGAGAACATCGACGTGGCGAAGTTGCCGCCCTTTTGCAGGTTGTTCAGGATCGTCGTGGTCTTCTCGCCCGACTGGTTGGTGATCACCCACTGGCGCAGCTCGACCGGCCCGTCGGTGAAGACCAGCTGAATATTCCCGTATTCGGGATGCTGCGGATCCTGCGCGGTCACGATCGTCTTCGGCCCGTCCGTCGTGTAGCCCACGACCATACCATTGCGGTTCAGGTCGATATTGCGGCCCAGGATCAGGTTCAGCGGCGTCTTCACCAGCGGATATTGCTCCGGCGGCTGGTTCGATTTCGGATCGAACACCGCAACCCGGTTGGCCGAGGCCAGCACCAACGTCTTGTCGTTATTGTACTGGAAGCGCGCCCGACCAGGCCGCTTGATGAACAGCTTGCCGGTCGAGATAGACCCGTCTGAATTGACCTGCGTGAAATCCGCCGAGGCGGAGGTCAGCGAGTTCAGATAGGACGATATCTGATTCAGCGAGACTTTCCCGGCCGAGGCCGGAAGGGCGAGCGCCAGCGTGAAGATCGCGGCGAGCAGGATGCGGATCTGTTTCATGACCATAGATTTAGGCACTCCTTGCGAAAGCGGAAGTCCCGCCGTAACGCGCCAATCGCGCTGCGGGTCCGTCTTGAGCGCATTTGCGCCTAACAGGGGATGTCATTCAATAACAGCGCCCCCGTATCCGATCACGGCGCCCGGCTGTCGTCCCGAGTAAGAGCCCCCTGAAACGCAAAGCGCCCCGAGGTCTCCCCCGGGGCGCGTCGCATTTCTGATTGTGACCGGCTTACTGCTGCTCGGGCACGAGGATTTCGCGCTTCCCGACATGGTTGGCCGAGGACACGATGCCCTGATCCTCCATCTGCTCCACGAGGCGCGCGGCCTTGTTATAGCCGATGCCCAGCTTGCGCTGGATGTAGGAGGTCGAGCATTTGCGATCCTTTATCACGATGCCCACCGCCTGATCGTAGAGCGCATCCTCGCCGCCGGTATTGCCGCCGGTGTTGAGGCCGAGCACCGCGTCGATATCGCTCGCCGTATCGTCATCGGGGCCTTCGACCACGCCCGACATGTATTCCGGCGGACCGAAGCTCTTGAGGTGGTTGACGATTTCCTCGACTTCCTCGTCGGACACGAACGGCCCGTGGCAACGGGTGATCTTGCCGCCGCCTGCCATGTAGAGCATGTCGCCCATGCCCAGAAGCTGCTCGGCGCCCTGTTCGCCCAGGATCGTCCGGCTGTCGATCTTCGAAGTG